>VXPN01000362.1 GCA_009839535.1 Boseongicola sp. SB0662_bin_57
AACCGCAGAGTAGCAAGGGCAAATCAAAACTGGCAACTAAATTGGGCTACACCCGGTGCCACATGCCCTTGTGGCGGAACTGGTAGACGCGCCCGATTGCCATTCGGGTGGTTCGCTGCTCCAACAGCGACCGTGCGGGTTCGAAGCCCGCCAAGGGCACCAGCGCCACCTGTCGCATTGTTCCGCATTGGATGCGGAGGCGATGCGTCCTCCAAGCGCCCTCAAAGGCTACCAGCCTTTCGTTCAGGGGAGGATCCCATTCTATTGAGCAGCCCAGCGCGCCCCAGCGCCGGCCTGGCCTATCTCGCTTTTGCGTCTGGGTGAAAGGGCCGCAGCTCGGGCGTTGCCGCCCTTGGCGCGGTTGGGCACCTTGTCGGCCCTGTCGTCCTCGATCTCGCCAGTGGCTATACGCATGACCTTGACGGCGCACCCTACCACGTCAGCGGGTCGTTTCTCTCCGTTCGGTCCTGTCGGCATCTCGCCACTTCCTTCCAGCCGGCATCCATGTCTAATGCATGCCCTAGATGTGAGATACATACGATGTGCGGCTGACTCCGTCAACTCCGAAAGCATCAATTTAGCATCTCATATATGTTGACACGATGCTTTAAGCCGCCTTAGCGTCATCCCCGCAAGCAACATGCTGACCCGCTCTGTCGGGTCGCCCGCTGAATAGAACAGCCCTTGTACCGGCACGGGGTAGCTCCCCAGGCCCGGCGAACAGGCGGGGCATCAATCATCAGCATTGTTGTTTGCAACGGCCCGGCACCCGCTGGACCGTCTTCAGAAGCAAACGGCGGGAGCAGCCCTGTCCGGCAACTCCCGCCAAGGCACAACGATGGAGTCGCCCATCATCATGACCCACTCGGAAACCGAGCGCCTCCCTTGTGCAGACCACGGGAGGAATGACAATGCGAAAGGTCATCACGGTCGCGTGTGTCGCATACGCGACCGCAACGGCCTGCCCGGCGCAAACGCTTAAGCCACTCCCGGAAGGGTTCGATCCTTGGCCACCGCCGAATTGGGAAGTTGTCGACTATCATACCGAACGCGGCCGGGCCACTCTTTGCACGACGCTGGGAGATTTTCTGCACAATGTGCCAGACTTCTCGTTTGTGGACTCAAAAGAGCTTGGCATCGCAACGTTTGAAGACTTGCTGGACGCCGCCGACGAAGTGATTGCGTTCATCGACAAGCATTGCAGAGATGCGCAGAGCCGATGACCTCCGATGACATCAACACGAACGCCTTTGCTGCATTTCTCGCAGCACTTGGCGCAACCCTGGCAGGTGTTGACGAATGGCCTGTCGAATTTCGCACATCAGACGAGTTTCTCGACATTCTGAAAGAAGCTCTTCAAGATTGGACGATGAACCTGGACACCCTTTCCGAGGCAGAGAAGATGATGGTCCTGACACTCTATCTCTCGCTGAAGGAAGCCGTTAAGTCTTACAAGGATTAAAGCGAGCTTGCGCGAAAGTCAAAGTGAGTCACTACCGCTTTCTCTCGCCGATGGCGTCACGGACCTGGATCGCCCAGTTGAGCCTTTCCAGACCCTGCCAGACCTTTCGCGTCCCGGGGAGCGGCTGGCGCGTGGAGGGATGGGAGCCGACGAGGCGCCCGAGATCGATGACGACGGCGCGAATGTCGGGCGCCTGCCCGGCGGGCATCCTGACGACGTCCCGGTGGCCCTGCGATTCCAGCATCGTGTGAAGCAGGTCGATGTCCTCCTCCGGGAACGCCTCGGTCGCGGGGGTTTCCGGGCGCTCCCGGGCGAGGACGGTGATGTCGGCGACGTGGACGGGGCGGTGACCGCGTCGAAGGCCAGGCACTTGCGCAGGTCGTCGGCGCTGTCCAGCCGGCGGTCCTTTGTCCGGGTCCCGGTCTTGAGTGTCCGGAACCAGGTCTCGATCGTCCACCTTCGGCCGTACCAGCCCAGCACGGTCGCGGCGTGCGCGGCGTCGGCCTCGCCCTCCGCCGGACGCTCGGTCGTCAGCAGCAGCCAGTGCAGCGGGTCGTCGCCGTCGGCCTCGATCTCGGTGGCCGAGACGGCGAACATGGGCAGCGGGTCCGCGCCGCGGTCCCGGCGCGGCGGCACGATCCCGACCTCCGCCGTGCGGATCTCGAGGCGGGCGACGCGCTCCTTGCGCGCGCGGGGACCGCCGGCGGCCGGGATCGTCAGTTCCGTCGTTGCGACGGGCGGCAGGGCCGCGACATGATCCCACAGGCATTCCTTCCCGCCGCCGGGCGCCGTCACGCGCTGCTTCGCCGAGCGGCTCGCGCGGACCAGCAGCGCGTCGCCGTCGTCCGCGGCGTGGGCAAGCAGGTCCCGGAAGTCGCCCTCGCGGTCGCAGACGGAGACCACGCGCGTGTCCGGGCAGGCCGCCGCCAGCTCCCGCGCCCGCCCGAGGCCCTCGACCCAGCGCCGGCTGTCCTCCTCCGGATCCTGCCGGAAGGCCGCGTCCATCGCGAACAGGCCGAGGGGCCGGCCCTCCGTCGTCACCGCGAGCCCGGCGTGGGCGAGGATGCCGACGCTGCCCTTGCCGCCGCCGCCGATCCCGTCCAGGCCCGTCGTGGCCTCCAGGCCGGTGTAGTTCAGGGCCGTCGTGTCCTGCAAGGCAAGGACCACGGGCTCCGCGCGGCAGCGGTCGGCGGTGGCCTCGAAATGCGGTTCCAGAACGTGCTCCATGGAGATCCTCGGGTTCGACAGCAGCCTGTACGCGGCCTTCTGCTCCGCCTTCGTCGGAAAGATGACCGGCAGGTCCTCCCCCATGTTCTTCAGCCAGGCCCGGCCCATGTCAACGATGCGCCGCCGCACCCGTCCGTCGGTGTGGCCCGTGCGCCCGTACTCCCGCTCCGCCCAGTCCAGGTCCGTGCCGTCGTACGCGCTGGCCAGCGTCCCGACCGGGCGGCGGTCCACGCGGCGAAGCGCCTTCCGCCAGCCGCTCTCCAGCGCCAGCACCCGCACCGTGCCGGCCTCGCCCCTGCGCCCGCCGGTCCGGCCGGCGACGGTCCAGCCCGCGCAATGGCAGCAGCAGCCGTCGTGCTCCGGGCCGACATGGGTGGAGGCCGCCACCGGGCGCACCGAATAGCGGGCCTCCCAGTCGTCAGCCACCCGTCGCGCGGCCATGCGCAGCACCTCGGACGCGAGGCCGTAAACGCGCACGCGGGGCGTCAGAAGGAACCGGTGATTGCAGATCACGCGCGCGATGTTGGCGGCGCGGGCGTCGGCGGACCATCCGACCCACGTGTCGCGCGCCCGGAGCTGCCAGGTCGCCGACCCGAAGCCGATCCCGCCGAGGACGCCGTGGCGCTCCGAGCGGATCCAGTAGCGCACCTGGCCGCCGGGAGGCCGCGCCCATCCCAGCGGGTGATGCGCCTCCATCATCGCCACCCACAAGCGGCGGTCGCCGGCGTCGCCCACGGGATCGAGCGAGACCGGGCCGAGATCCTCCAGCGCGCAGGCCAGTCTGGTGTCGGGAACGTCACAGGCCGGGACGGCGGGCGCGGCGGCCGGATCCGGCATGTCGCGGGCGGGCGGAAGCTCGATCCCGATCCGCTCCGCGAGCGCGGGCAGCGCCGCCGCCGCCGCAGACAGGCACGGGCGGCCGAGGGCGTTGAGCCAGCCGGTGCGCTCGCACAGCCCGCGGGCCAGCGAATGGCGCGTGTGCTCGCCCGAGCGCAAGGCGCCGGCGAGCCAGTCAAGCGTGCGCAAATCGAAATGGCGACGGCCGACCTGCATGCCCGCGTACTGCAGGAACCCGATCACCTGTACAAGTGTGGAACGTTGAAAGATGTCCGACACACGGCTCGCGGTGAAAGTGGTGGTTAGCCTTTCCTTCCTGCGGGACTTTCACCCGCTGCACTCACGCCAGTTGACCTGGCGCACCCCATGTTGGGTTTAGGCCATTACTTTGACTCAGGACGCCATACACTAAGTGCAAAAAGTATTGCACCTGCAATCATAAATGGCAGGTTGATCACACTCCCAGGGGCAGTTCCGGTCGTCTCGATTGCCTTGTTCGCCCCAACCCAAAGACGCATCGCGTATTCAACCGTGAACAGCAGATAGAGTATTGGTATCAGCGCACGGTATCGGATTGCAGCGAGCAGGTAAATCAAGCCGATTATCAACTGGGACAATCCCCATAAGCCGAATATCCCAATCACCGTCGCGGCTGCGCTATCTTGATATGAATCCAGTGGGATTGACGCAATGCTTTGCGCGCCGCCATCGTGTGCAAATAGATGATGCTGACTGCGCCAAAGGGTGAGAGCCGTGAGCGCGTAGAATAGGTATAGCGCGATTTTGTGACCGGGAAACTGGTTGTCTAGCGATGTCGGGAAGACGTGGCGAAACAAGTGAAAACGCTCCTTTTGGGGTTCGGTGAACGGCGGCACAATTGCGGTTGCTTGCGCCAAAAGAGATAAGACACAATCTTCCTGATCGCAACTTGTCTTTCGCCAAGCTCGGAACTGAAGGAGCGCTCGGCGTCGCAGGAGCACTTCATCGACCTGTGCCGGATGCTTGGCGAACCGACACCGGCGGAAGCCGATCCGACGGGCGAAAGTTACTGCTTCGAACGTGGCGCACGGAAGGACCCGGGGGCGAGGGCCGGGCCGATGTGTGGAAGCGTGGCTGCTTCACCTGGGAGTCAAGGGTCGCCGCGCAAACCTAGACGCGGCGTTCGATCAGTTGCGGCAGTACGCGCTTGCCCTGGAAAACCCGCCGCTCCTGATCGTCTCGGACATGGAGAGGTTCCGCATCCGCACCAACTGGTCGAACAGCGTTGGCGCGATGCACGAGTTCGCGCTTGGCAATCTCGCAGACGGCGCGACGCGAGACAAGCTGCGGCAAGAGTGTCGCTGGTCTGCTTCTCCGGTGAAGACGACGCTTGGAGGCCGGAGACGCATCTGTACGGTCACCCGGTGGACAAGATCCATTCCGACCTGACGGCCAGCAGCGGCAGAGCCGGAATCGACCTGACCGGGGCGAGGCGCATCCCGGCGAACATCGGGACTGCCTTCATGGGCGACACCAAGGGCGGCCCGTTCGACGTTCCCGGCGATCTTGCGCTGGATTGGCTCCGCGTGCCAGCCAACCCGAACGGCCGGCCCAGCGCCGACGTGCTCAAGCCTTGGGTCAACGGCATGGATCTGACCCGTCGCCCGGCAGGGAAGTGGATCGTGAACTTTGGTTGGGAGATGTCGGAGGCGGAAGCGGCGCATTACGAATCGCCCTTCGCGCACGTCACGGAGCACGTCTGGCCGATGCGTTAGCGAAACCGGCGGGAGTCCTGTCGCGTCAATTGGTGGCGTCATGTCGAGCCAAGGCAGGGCATGTGGCGGGCGCTCGACGGGCTGCCGCGCTACATCGTGACTCGCCGCGTGTCCAACCAAGCATCGGCTGTTCGCCTGGCTCGACGCACACGTTTGCCCCGACAGTGCGACGATCGCAATCGCCCGCGACGACGACGTGACGTTCGATGTCCTGCACAGCCGCTTTCACGAGGAGTGATCGTTGCGGATCGGAACGAGCCTCGAAGACCGCCCCCGCTACACGCCGACAACTACGCCGACGACGCTCGCGCCGCCGCCATCGCGGAGGCGGCCCGACGGTTGGTGGAACTGCGCGACCGTTGGCTCAATCCGCCGGAATGGGTGGAGTGGGTGGATGCCCCGGTCAGGGGGTATCCCCAAGTGTTGCGGCTAAAATTCTTGTTGCGGTGGCTCAAGGGTGTCAGGCTGAACAGCGGCATCTCTGGAATGTCTGCAACATAGCATTTTGCATGCCACGCGCATTCATTGGATATAAGTCCCAAGGAGAACCAGAGTTGCCATGAACCAGCTTTCCCTTTTCGAGCAGGCCCGGTTCGCTGAGACGGCCGACATCTTCATCGACCAGCTTGTCGGGTTCGATGAGTTCGGCCAGAGCACGGTGGCCGAGACTGTGGATGGCGTGCCCTACCTGACAAACGAGTTCTGGACGGCGGGCCAGCGTCAGGCGCCTTCGATTCACGAGGTTTCGTACCGGGCCTGTTTCAAGGCGCAGTTGCCCGAGTTCTTCATAGCTCGCCTCACCAGGCCCGACGACATCGTGTTCGACCCGTTCATGGGACGCGGCACGACTCCGCTGCAGGCTGCGCTGATGCGGCGACAGGCATTCGGCAATGACGTGAACCCGCTGTCGGTCTTGCTCACGCGGCCCAGGTTGCGTGCAATCTCGCTTCAAGCGGTGGATGCCGCGCTGAAGTCCGTCGATTGGTCGCAAGGTGAGGTCGAGCGCGAAGACCTGCTCGCCTTCTACCATCCGGTGACGCTCAGGAAGTTGGAGGCGCTGCGTCGTTGGATTGCCGAACGCGCGCCTCTCGGCTCCGATGATGTTGATCCGGCGGCGGACTGGATTCGCATGGTGGCGATCAATCGGCTTTCTGGGCATTCCGCTGGGTTTTTCTCGGTTCGTTCGATGCCGCCGAACCAGGCCGTGTCCGTCAAGGCGCAACTCAGGATCAACGAGAAGCAGGGCATCTCGCCGCCTGAGCGTGATGTTGCGGCAGTGATCCTGAAGAAGTCCAAGTCCCTGCTCAGGGATGGCTGCGTGCCAGATCAGGTGCTCTCGAGCCTGCATACAGGAGCGGCTTGGGAAGTGCCTGGCATACCCGATGGAGTGGTCGACCTGACCGTCACGTCGCCACCGTTTCTCGACATCGTGCAGTATGCTGCCGACAACTGGTTGCGTTGCTGGTTTGCGGGCATTGACCCGAACGCGATTGCGATCGACATGCATCGCACGGAAGACGCGTGGACGGAGATGGTGCGTCGCGTCCTTATTGAGCAAGCCCGCATCCTTTGTCCTGGAGGTTACTTGGCGTTCGAGGTCGGTGAGGTGCGCAATGGCAAGATCTTGCTCGAACGGCTGGTCTGGGAGGCCGCCGAGGGACTTCCGTTCGAACGCCTCGGCGTCATGGTGAATGATCAGGCATTCACGAAGACGGCAAATTGCTGGGGCGTGGCGAACGGATCAAGAGGCACCAATTCCAACCGGATTGCCTTGCTGCAGCGGCATTAGGAAGCGCTTTCCTTGCGGTGGAGCGCATGGGTCTGGAGACGCTGAAACGTGAATGCAGACCGTGTCAGGAAATGGAGCCTGATGACTTGACGGGAGGGAAGTTCCGACCCGGCCGAAACGCGGAAGAACTCGCCCACTTTCAACGCCTTGCAGGACGATGTGAATGCCCGAGCCCCGATGGCTTGGGTGCCTGAATCGTAGATGAATTGCGTCTGATGCGACAATTCCAAGGCTGGCAGCGTGCGGTTCAAGCGGACACGCCACGACCTCATCGATCCGGGAGAAGGCAAGTGAGACGTGCGCTCAATCTCGAGGTGCAGCGTCTGCTTCAGGGCGTGCAACCATGTCAGACAAGGCCGAATCTTCGAGAAGGCCAGACTCTTGGTCAGGCTTGGTGAAGCCAAAGGCGGCATGTTGCCAGACACTGCGCCATTGCCATTTGTCCCTGTCTTCCAGGTGCCAGTGCATGGCGGGCGGCACTGGCACGAGGAAGGCTTGCCGTCGGAGAGAGTCCGAATGTTTCTGGACGCTTTTGCGCAAGACATTCGGATCCGAGTGCAGATCTCGCGCACCTCGGGAGTTGCACTGTGCCGTCAGCAGCCGCAACGCAGGTTTCTTTCACGTTCGTCCGCTGGAGGTCGCGCATTTGCGATCACCTTGCCCCGGTTTCGAGGCGGCTCCGCGCCGTGTCGCAAGGGTTCACCTGCGTTGCTTCGAACCAGACTGGCCGAGAATTGCGGACTCGATGATGTCCAGCGCACGCGCGAGTTCACTTTCGGAAATCGTCAGCGGCGGCGAAAGCGTGAGGACGTTGCTTGCGCTGACCTTGAATGACATGCCTTCGGCAAGGCAGGCGTAGCAAATTCGTTCTGCCAAGTCCGGGTCTGGCGTCCGCGCGTCCCGGTCCGCGACGATCTCGATGCCGAACAGGAGGCCACGTCCGCAAACATCGCCCACGGCACCGCATGCTCCGAGTTTCTCGCGCAGCCGGTCAATCGCGGTCTCGCCCAGCAGCGCGGCGCGTTCCGCAAGTCCCTCGTTTTCGATGATGTCCAGCGTCGTGAGTGCCGCCCGGGCGGTCACCGGATTCTTTTCGTGGGTGTAGTGGCCAATTGCGAAATCGCCTGCGACGTCAAGCTCCGCTCGCGCGATCACCGCTGCAATGGGAAGCATGCCGCCTCCCAAGGCCTTTCCGAGCGTGATGATGTCTGGCGTGACGCCGTCATGGTTGTGGGCGAAGAAGCGGCCCGTCTTGCCAAGGCCCGTTGGAATCTCGTCCAGAATCAGAAGCGTGTCATGCTTGCGGCAGCTGGCCGCCACCGCTTGCCAATAGCCGGATGGAGGGATCACGGGTGTCGCGCGCATCGGCTCGGCGATGAGGGCGGCGGTGTCGCCTTCACGCGCAAGCGTGTAGTCAACCATGGTTGCGCAGGCAAGATCGCAGACACTAGGCCCAGGATGACCATAGGCGCAGTGGAAGCAGTTGAACGGCGCAACGTGCTCGGTGCCGGGCAGGAGTGGCCCCGCAATGTGGCTTCGGAACGTGGACTCGCCGCCGACCGATGAGGCGCCGAACCCCGCGCCGTGAAAGCTGTCCCAGAACGAGAGCGTCTTGAACCGGCCTGTCGCCGCCCGGGCGATTTTCAGGGCTACTTCGTTTGCGTCCGATCCCCCGGTCGTGAAGAGAACCTTGGCTGGCCACGGCGCGAGTGCGGCAAGCCGTTCTGCAAGCGCGGTCGCGACCTCGTTGGCGAACCGTCGTGGCGCAAAGGGCAGGGCGTCGATCTGGTGCTTGACGGCCTCAACGAGGCGCGGATGGCCGTAGCCGATGTGATGCACCGAATTGCCGTGAAAATCCATGTAGCGGCGGCCGGAGGAGTCTTCGATCCAGATGCCTTCCGCCTTTACGATCGTGGACAGGCACGGAGAGGACAGCGACTGGTGCAGGAAGGCGTCTGCATCCCGTCGGAGCAGCTTGCGGGTCGGAGGGTCGAGTTCCTGTGCGGCCCAGTCGCCTCGGGCAGGTGACGTGTTCGCCTCTCCCTCGGCATGCCGATGCCGCGTCATCGCATTGCCCTGTCGCGATTCGTGGCGTGTCGACAGCTGTCCGGGAAGTTCATTGCCAGGGCAGGTTGGATGATGGTCTCCATTGTCGTGCTGGTCGGCTTGGACCTTCGGGCTTCCGCCCCTTCGGGCCTCTCCCTGCGGCGAGGGGCCGCTGTCTGGACGAATCCTCGTGCCGATCATGCTTGGCTTGGCATACCTCCCTTTGTTCGCCAAGCCAAGACCGTCGCCGAGGCATCCGGGGCGAAGCTGGCCCGCCCTGGGCCGGCGGTGCGTCGCGCACCCGTACGAGCGACGGCACGCAAGATCGCGGCGCCGCAGGCAGGCCTTCCGGAGAGGCTGGAGCAGTTGTGTCTGCATCTTTCCGGCTCGGCAGCCATCGCCGTGCTTGCCGAGGATCTGACGCGGTTCGACGGGAAGCTGTCGCTTCAGCCAGCCAATTCCAGCTCTCCCGAATCGACGTCGCCTTCCCGCCGCCAGCCAGCCATGCCAGTCTGTGCATCAGCGCCAAGCGCTCGGAACCGCTTTCAGACGATTGGCGAGCTCGTTCCTGCTCTCGGCCACAAGCGGGGGCTTTACATGTCGCCGGCCGGTGACATGATCGGCTTCCAATGCGGGAGCCCTGATGTCCGAGACGCCAAACGTACTGATCATCTTGATCGACCAGTTCCGGGGCGACCTGTTGGGCGACGGACCCTTGGCCAGGGTCGCGAAGCTGCCCCGGATGAGAGAGCTCGCGAGCGAGTCGGTCATGTTCGCGAACCACTATTCGGTGGTCTCGCCCTGCGGCCCGAGCCGTGTTTCGCTCTTGACGGGGCAATACGCGATGAACCACAGGGCGGTCAGGAACGGCACGCCGCTGCGCCACGATACGCCGAACATTGCCACAGCCGTCCGCACGATCGGATATTTGCCGCAGTTGTACGGATACACCGATACGACGCAGGACCCACGTGTGCTCGACGCCGATGACCCGCGGCTCCGAAGCGACGAGGAGTTGATGGCGGGCTTCGACGAAGCCCTGCGCATGCGCTCGGAATCCGATGACCGCGCCTGGCGTGACCATCTTGCGGCAAAGGGCAATCCCCTTCCCGAATACCCGGCTACCTACCGGCCCGATGGCGACAGGATTGCAGACCCGGCGCGTTATGCGGCGGAGGACAGCGACACGGCGTTCCTGACTGATCGCTTCATTGATGGAATGGACGGCGCAGCACCGGGCTGGTTCGCGCTTCTGACCTATATCCGGCCGCATCCTCCCTTTGTCGCACCGGCGCCGTTCAACCGAATGTACGATCCTGCAGACATGCCGGCGCCCGCGACGGCCTTGCGCGGGGCGGGGGATCCCGACCGGCACCCGTTTGTTGCCCTCGCCAAGGAACGGCAACCTCCATCCTCGATGGTGGTCGGCTTCCCGGATCTGGACGCTTCTGCGGAGACGACGGCGGAACTGCGGGCGATCTATCTTGGCCTTGCAAGCGAGGTGGACATGCATGTCGGTCGCGTGATCGACTGGTTGAAGGCAAGCGGACAATGGAGCGACACGATCCTGGTTGTCACCTCCGATCATGGCGAGATGCTTGGAGACTACGGATTGTGGGGCAAGGGCACGTTCCATGAAGCGGCCTTTCGCGTTCCGTTGATCGTCCGTGACCCGCACCGTCCGGACACGCATGGCGAGGTCGTCGAGGGCATGACCGAATCCATCGATGTTCCGGTCACGCTTCTCGACCGTCTCGGTGCGGACGTGCCGCACGCGATGAATGGAACAAGCCGTCTGCCGCTCCTTGAAGACGTAAGGGGCGAGACCTGCGCCTGTTCCATGTCGGAATTTGATTTCGGCGATCCGGTGACGCCGACTCTATGGATGCGGCGGCTCGGGGTCCGGTCCCGCGAATCCAGCCTTGCCGTTTTCAGAAGCGGACGGCACAGGCTGATCCAGTTTGGTTGCGACCTTCCGCCGATCCTGTTCGACATGGATCGCGACGGCGAAGGTCGCAACATTGCAGGTAGTCCTGGCGCGCCCGAGCTGTTCCAGCGCCTGATGGGCGAATTGCTCCGTCATCGCATGTCGAATGCCGAGGGAACGTTCGCAATGACGATGGTTGGCGAAGGCGGCGTCGGGACAGGAAACTGTTGACGCGTGGCAAAATTTGTGAATCCGTGTCACAATGCCGATGCAAAGTCGGTGCAATCAGTCGACGGGGCTGGCCGGGCGTTGGAACGGCCCGAAAAAACTGGGGGGACTATCCGTGAATTGCGAACCAGGTATCGCGGTCTTTGTACGTTCAGGGAGGCTGGCCAGTCCAACGTCATCCAATCATGGGGGTTAAAATGAAGAAGATACTTTTGTCCGGAGTTGCAGTTGCGATGCTGCCAGGCTTGGCATTCGCGAACTGTCCCGGCATCACGGTGGCAGACATGGGAGGTGTCGCGCCAGGTGCGTTTCCGCAGCAATACGACCTTGCAGAATTCCAGGCGGCAGCGGGCTGCACGATGGAGTTCAGCGGCAATCCCGAGGCGGCCGCGCTGAACGCGAAGATCGTCGGCAATCCCGACCTTCCGCCGCTGTCGGAACGAATTCCCGAAGAGCCGCTTGTCGTGGTGCCCTACGACAGCATCGGGAAGTATGGCGGCACGCTTGATGTCTTGTCCAACGCGACCGAGGCGGGGACATCCGACTTCCTTTCCGTGCGCCACGTCAACCTTGTGCGCT
>VXPN01000002.1 GCA_009839535.1 Boseongicola sp. SB0662_bin_57
AACATGCCCGGCGAAGGCGATCTGGACGTGCGGGCGTTCATGCAAGCGGTTGCCGCGACTGGCTACGATGGTCCGATTTCGCTTGAGGTCTTCAACGACCAGTTTCGGGGCGGCAGCCCTCGGGCCATTGCCGAAGACGGCATGAGATCTCTCCTGGCGCTCATGGATGACGTAAACCGGACTGAGCCGGTCCCCCATCTCGACGTCCCGTCCATGCCGCCCCGAGCAGAGATCGAGGGAGTCGAGTTCATCGAGTTTGCCGCCGACGAGGTCGAAGCAAATCGGCTCGGCGCGCTATTGACGACATTGGGATTCACTCATGCCGCGGATCACATCAACAAGGACGTCTCGCTCTGGACACAGGGCGAGACAAACATCGTCATCAACACCGAGCGGGAAGGATTTGCACATGCCGCCTATCTGTCGCGCGGAACCAGCATTTGCGACATCGGACTGCGCGTGAAAGACGCGGCTGAAACCGTTCGCAGGGCCGAGGCGCTGAAGGTCAAGCTGTTCCATCAGCGCATCGACCAGGGAGAGCTGCACCTTCCTGCCATTCATTCTGTCGGCGGCGGCGTCATGCACTTCCTGGATGCGGCGAGCGGTCTGACCGATGTGTGGGGCGTTGAGTTCACGGCGACCGGAAACGCGCTTGAAGGTGCCGGGCTGACCCGCGTGGACCATGTCGCGCAGACCATGGGTCATGACGAGATGCTCACGTGGTCCCTTTTCTACACCTCCCTCGCACCTCCGGTGCTGGGGAAAGTTACACGCTGTTGATATCACGTCGCTTTTTTCCTGTCAATCTTGCAGCGAAGGACAGGGCCATGATGGCTTTCTGTTCCCCGCTGCAACTGAACGGGAGAACAGATCGATGGCATCAGCCAACCTCACCGACGCCCGAGTCAGGGTGCTCAAACCTCGCAAATCCGCCTACGACATCCGCGACGCCGATCTGAAAGGCTTCGGCGTCCGGGTGCTGCCGTCGGGCGGCACGCGTTTCTTCGTCCACTGCCAGCACGAGGGCCGACGCGTCTGGAAGATCCTGGGCGACGCCGCCAAAATCAGTGTCGGCGAGGCCCGCTCGCGCGCAACCGCGATGCTGGCGGAGATTCGGCAGGATGGCCCGCCGCCAGCCTCGCCCGAGGAGACGCTCTTCGAGGCCGTCGCGGAGGCGACATTCCGCAGGCACGAGCGGATCTGGAAGCCACGCACGATGGAGGTGAACCGCTGTTACCTGCGATGTCAGATCCTGCCCCGGTTCGCCGGTCGTCAGGTCGCGGAGATCACACGGCGGGACGTCGTGAACTGGTTCGCGTCGCTGAGGGCGACGCCGGCGGCGGCGGACAGGTCGATGCCGGTCCTGTCGGTGATCATGCGCGAGGCGGAGCGCCTGGGCTTCCGGGAGGACGGGTCCAATCCTTGCCTCGGCATCCGCCGCTACCGGCGGCAAGGCCGTGAGCGGTTCCTGTCCGACGCGGAGATCCGCATCCTTTCCGCCTGCCTCACCGCCCGCAAGCGCGAGCGCCCGCTGGCCGTCGAGGCGATTCGGCTGCTGATGCTCACGGGCTGCCGCAGATCGGAAGTCCTGACCCTGCGCTGGACGGACCTTCGCGAGGGCGCGCTGTTCCTCCGGGACAGCAAGACCGGACCTCGGACCGTCTGGCTTTCGCGCGCCGCGCTGGACGTCCTTGACGGGATCGACCGGACGTCGCCCTGGGTGTTTCCGGGCAGGAAGGGCGACAGGCCGCTCAGCAACGGTTGGCTGGCGGCGGCCTGGAAGGACATCCGTGCCGAGGCGGGCCTCGGCGACGTTCGCCTGCATGACCTGAGGCACGCCTATGCCTCGGTCGCACTGAAGTCCGGCGAGAGCGTTCTCGCCATCGGGCGGCTCCTCGGCCACCGTTCTGCGGAGACCACCCTGAAGTACACACATCACGCCGACGCGATGGCGGCCGAGGCCGCCGCGACCGTCGGCGCGGTGCTTGTGGAGGGCTGAGCGATGGCGATACGGAAGCGCGTGCGGCTCACGGACGCGGGCATCGCCCGCCTTCGTCCGCGGGAGCGGGAGTTTACGGTCTGGGACAGCCGTGTCCCCGGCCTCGGGGTGCGGGTGCGCCTTAACGGGGGCAGGAGCTACGTCCTCATCCGGACGGTCGAGGGACGCACGAGGCGCCTCTCGCTTGGCGCGACCGAGTCGAAAGGCGTCGACCAGGCACGACATGAGTGCCTGGAGATGCAGGTCGAATCGCGGGGCGAGCTTCCGGAGATGGCATCTGTACAGAAAGCGCCGCTGTTTCGAGACTTCGTCGCGGGGGCTTGGCACGAGGCGCATTTCGCACGCTACAAGCCCTCAAGCCGGAGGTCCCTCGGCTATGTACTTTCGGCCCGGCTCCTGCCCGCCTTCGGAGCGACGGAACTGGACCGCATAACGGGCAGGCAGGTCGAGCGCTGGTTCGAGGAGTACAGCCAGGACGCCCCGGGCGGCGCGAACCGGGCGATGGACCTGTTGCGTCAGATCCTGAACTTCGGAATCGCGTGCGGGCATATGGAGAAGAACCCCGCGCGCGGCATCACGAGGAACCGGCGGACCCCGATGACCCGCTTCCTGTCCCGCGATGAGGTCCGTCGGCTGCACGAGGCGCTCGACGCCGCGGACGAGCGCGGTCCGGGAGCGCGCGCGCAGGCGGACATAATTAGGCTTCTTCTCCTGACCGGCGCCCGAAAAGGGGAGATCGTCAACCTTCGCTGGTCGGAGGTGGACGGCGACGCGCTGGCGCTCACCGACAGCAAGACCGGCCCGAGGACGGTGCACCTGAACCCGCAGGCCCGGGCGGTTCTCGACCGCAGGCCGCGCGGGCCCGGACCTTGGGTGTTTCCCTCTCCGGCCGATCCCGACCGGCCGCGAAGCGACACTCTCGGACTTTGGCGCAGTGTTCGCAAAGAGGCTGGACTCGATGACGTGCGTCTCCACGACCTGAGGCACAACTATGCCTCATGGGCAGTCATGAACGGCGTTCCGGTGCCGGTGGTATCCCGCCTTCTCGGTCATTCGAGCACGAGAATGACCCTTCGCTACGTCCACCTCGACGACCGGGACGTCCGTGCGGCGGCGGAGCGGGTCGGGGAGGCGATGGCGAAACTGATGGCGGGCACGGTCGCCGGGACCGTGGGGGGAGGAGGTGCCTGACTGCGTCCGCGCAATTCAGGATTTCTGTGACGCGCCCTTGAAATTCCCTTCGCTCATTCGATACGAAGGCCCGACAGGGCAGGGCGCAGTCTCCACGGATGCCATTGAATGGACGTCTTCGGACTCTCGCGGACGCGGCTTCGGGTCGGCCGAGGGAATCCCGACGCCAGCGAAGACGAGGATGACCGCGAAGCCTTGCAAGGCGCCCGGATCGACACGCGAAGCGGGAGGATCGTGACGGATGATGAAACTTCACCGCTCTGGCAGGGACCCGGGAAGAATGTCCGGATTCCGGGATCGGGGCCACGGCATGGCTCCGGCGGCACCTTCGCGCGTCTTGCGGGTGCCACACGAATCCGGCTGTCGTCGACATGCCGGACAATCGATCGGCACCGAAAGACCGCTCGCCGCCCCACTTGACCGCCGTGCCTGAAGCATCCCGTTCGCCAGCGCACGGCCTGCCTGCGAAGGTCAGGGTTGCGGGCAGTCTCTTCCAAGCCAGGAGAAAGGGTGTGGCTTCGTTGCTGTTCGCCCTGATCCGGCCGGGACAGGCCAAGGCAGCGACGGTGACGGCAGACAGCGTCAGGCTTGGCTTCGGCTCGCGATCAAGGGAGATCCCTCTGAGCGACATCAAGGCGGTCCGGCCGAAAGCGGGTCTGCGCTGGGGCGGAGCAAGGCTGGAGCACGCAGCAGGCGGGACGACCGTGTCGGGCCTCGCCCGAACCGAAGCGGGGGCGCTGACGAATGCGATCGAGACGGCGCGAGCGGACTGGTGGCGTCGCTGGCTAGCATCCCGGACCGCCGCGATTCGCGCCGTGAACGAACGACTGAACAGCCTTGCCGATCCGCCGCGATACGTTCATTCCGACGACATCCAAAGGCTCGAACGGGATGCGCAGGCGGCGACGGCCGGGCTCGCCGGGCGCTGGCCGGACGCCCTGTCCGATGCCCCGGAAGTCCGGATGCTGGGGGCGATCACGGAATTCCTGGATGCGCCAGACGATGCCCGCTCGAAGGCCAACGAGGCGTTCGTCGCGAACGAGCTTGCCCGGTCACGCGACCTGTTCGACAGTGTCGAGGCCAGGCCGCTCACGAACGAGCAGCGCAAGGCGGTGGTTGTTGACGACCAACGCAACCTGGTGGTCGCCGCCGCGGGCAGCGGCAAGACATCGGTCATCGTGGCGAAGGCCGGATGGCTGATCCGCAGGGGATACCGGAAGCCTTCCGAGCTCCTGCTGCTCGCCTTCGCGCGGGACGCGAGGAGCGAGATGGAGGAGCGCATCGGCAAACGCCTCGGAATGGCCGCCGACGGCGTGGCGGTCCGGACCTTCCACGGATTGGGCATGGCAATCATCGGCGACGCCGAAGGCAGGCGACCTGCGCTGGCTCGCTCGGCGGAGGACCGCTGGGCACTGTTCGGCCAGCTCAAGGGCATCGTATCGGAAATTTTGGCCGAAGATGCGCTTGCGGAAGGCGTGGTGGAGTGGTTCCAGGACCAGTTCGCGCCCTACAGAAGCGTGCACGAGTTTTCGAACTGGGGGGCGTACTGGAACTACATCCGACAGCACGAAATCCGTTCGCTGAGGGGCGAACAGGTGAAGAGCTACGAGGAATGCGAGATCGCGAACTTCCTCTATCTCAACGGCATCGCCTACCAATACGAAGCGCCCTACGAGCACGAGACGGCAACGGCCGAGAGGCGCCAGTACAAGCCCGACTTCCATCTTCCCGACCACGGAATCTACATCGAGCACTTCGGGATCGACGCAAAGGGAGACACGGCACCATTCGTCGACCGGGAGAAATACCATGAGGAGATGGAGTGGAAGCGCAACGTGCACGCCGAACGGGGCACCGTCCTGGTCGAGACCTTCACGCATGAGCGCATGGACGGGCGGCTGATCCGGAACCTCGAGCGGAAGCTCGCCGATCACGGCGTGGAGCTGGCGCCCATTCCGCGGGACCGCGTGTTCGCGCTGCTCGAGGAACAGCGCCGGGTCGACCCGTTCATCCGCCTCCTGGCCACATTCCTTCAGCACTTCAAGGGCAGCCGGCTCTCCTTGGAAGAGGTCGCCGCGCGAGCCCGGTCCCTTGATGACGGCGGACGGGCGGCGGCGTTCCTGGAGGTGTTCGGCCCGGTCTTCGAACGCTACCAGGAGACGTTGGCCCGTGCTGGAGAGATCGACTTCCACGACATGATCAGCCGGGCGACGGAACACGTGGAGGCTGGCAGGTTTCGGAGCCCCTTTGGCTACATCCTGGTCGACGAGTTCCAGGACATCTCTCCGGCCCGGGCGCGTCTGCTGAAGGCGCTGCTCGACGCCTCTCCGGGCGCTCAGCTGCTCGCCGTCGGCGACGACTGGCAGGCGATCTACCGGTTCGGCGGTTCGGACATCGCGGTGATGCGGGAGTTCGGGGAACGGTTCGGCGAATTCGAGCGCATCGACTTGGGAACCACGTTCCGTTGCGCGGACCGCATCTCGACCGTCGCGACGGACTTCGTGTTGCGCAATCCGGCGCAGATCCGCAAGACGGTGCGTGCGACGCGAAAGGCCGAAGGCCCGGCGGTGCATGTGGGCCTTCCGGGCGAAGGCGGGCTCTCGCAGCTGAATGAGGCGCTCGACCGGATCGACGAGGATGCCAAGGGGCACGAAGGGAGTTCCGAGGTGCTGTTGCTGGGCCGCTACTGGCGCTTGGAGCCCCGCAATCTCGGCGATTTGGGAAGGCAATATCCACGCCTGCGCCTCAGCTATATGACGGTGCACAGCGCCAAGGGCCTGGAAGCCGACTACGTGGTGGTGCTCGGGCTGTGCGCAGGGAGGTTCGGGTTTCCGGTCGAGATCGCGGACGACCCGCTGATGGACCTCGCGATGGCCGCGCCCGAGGCGCATCCCAACGCCGAGGAAAGGCGGCTGCTCTACGTGGCGCTGACGCGTGCGCGTCGGCAGGCGTTCCTGCTTGCCGAGGGCGGCGCCCCTTCCGCGTTCGCGACGGAACTGATCGAGGACAAGAAACGGGTGACCGTTTTCGGACGCCTGCCCGAAGGCGACGTGGCGTGTCCGCAATGCAAGGAGGGGCGCTTGGAACGCCGCGAAAGCGCCCGCGACGGGAGCGTCTTCTACGGCTGCTCGAACTGGCCGCACTGCGAGCACACGGGGCGCCCGTGCCCGAAGTGCGGCACCGGCCTGCCGGTCAGGTCGCGCAACGGGTTTCGCTGCCGCGACTGCGGCGGCTCAATCGAGGCATGCCCGGACTGCGGAGGCTGGCTGGAGACAAGGATGGGGAGGTTCGGTCGCTTCCATGGGTGCTCGAACTACCCGGCATGCGAATACACGCGGAACCTGAAACGGCGTGGGGCGTGAGATCGACCTGACCAGCGTCTGCTTCGCTCGAACACTGAACGCACCGGCCGGACGGTCGCGATGCGTCTGCTGGGCGAAGGTGGGAAGATCCAGATGCAAGGCCACGGTATCGTTGGGGAATTGCTGGTTGCTATTGGATGCCTATTGACACTTCAGCACCAAGCGGCGGCGGCGCATCTCGGGCCCGGCGGAGGTGTTGCCGCGCTGGCGCGGGTATCAAGGCGACCGTGCCCAATCGGGCGTGATCCCGGTATGGTGCAGTATTTTGTTAAGGATTACATCCTATGTTCCCCTTTTGGTTGCTGCAGTGCAGGCCAAAAGGGCACGAACGCGCGCATATGGGCGCGCCCGGTCTGGCCCCTTGCCGTCCGCGACCGCTGCTGCGCTTGAACTTCCTCTCCAACCGTTTCTTCCAGAAGCTGGAAGACGTGCAGGGCGCGATGCTCGACGCCTGGAACGCATCGCGCCAATCACGTAACGGTCAAGGGCGTGTCCTGAGGCAACCAGTCAAAGGGCGCTCGATGTGTCAAGATTTTCGGGAAACGGTATGAGGTGTCTGCCGCTTCCTCCGGAGACGATCGTTCCGGGAAACTTCGTGGCGACATCGGATCAAGAAATTCTGGACGGTGGCGACGTGCTGCGACAAGACGGACGACAGCTTTGCTGGGAACAATTCATCTCATCGCTGGCGTGGTCGTCGCAGCATGACTGTAAACGGGTCCTAAGTTCGTCATCCACGAGAACGACGCTTCACCCCGGCTTGTCTTCGGACTCCGGTGCAGATCTGACGCGCTCTTGCAGCAAATGCATCAGCTCCATGCATTTCGTGATTATTTCGTGGTCGACACCTGCGGAAGTCGTTTCGCGTTGTTGCAGCCAAACCGTTACCCTTGTCGCCATCTTTGGCGCCAAGGGGACTCGCTTCGCAACCACCTTGCTGTAATGGCCTTGCGAGATTCCCATCTCACGAGCCACTTCTGCCTGACTCATCCGTTCGGATCGCCGCAAGTTTTCTGTCGTTGCTATCAGGTCGGTCATTGTCCTCGGGAGTCTTTCATGAAATATGCATTTTATGCATTTTCGATCTCCTTCGTCAATCCAGACCGTGTATGCAAGATCAGACGCAGGATATGTTGGGCGAGCCTTGCCGTCGGCTGAGCAGCAACTGGCCATCAATGGGCTGGTTTGGGGCTTTGCCGAAGAGATCGGTTCGCCAGCGTACTGGGCCGCCCAAGCCTGGATGTGGGAAGTTGAGGCACCGTCCCACTACAAGCTTGGACGAAGTCTTGAAGAGGAGTTGATTGCGTGTCTACTTGGCGGCTACGGCATTCCGGCGGAAGTGGGATTGGCTGCCTACGAGCGCGTGCGTACCGTGAACGCGGAAGATCCCCACCGTCTCTTGGACGAGGAGGTGGTGCTAGGGTTGCTTAAGGATCCTCTTGAATTGAACGGTCGCCCTGTTCGCTACCGGTTCGCAAAACAGAAATCAGCATTTCTTGCCGGCTCGATGCGTGAGCTACGCAACTTGGATCAATGTGCTCCCGACAGAGAACTGCGTAACGCGTTGACGGCCCTTCCTGGCATTGGTCCCAAGACTGCCTCTTGGATCGTCAGAAATTGGCGCGACAGCGACTGTGTTGCAATTTTGGATACTCACGTTCTACGCGCGGGCCGAGTTCTGACTATCTTTCCAGAAGGAAAATCTGTCGAGCGTCACTACTTTGAGCTTGAAGAAGCATTCCTCGACTTCGCCGAGGCAATTTCCGTCAAAGCTTCAGTCCTAGACTCGGTGGTGTGGATGAACATGCGCCAGATGCCCGCAGCAATCTTGCGAAAGCTCGTCGATCCTTCGGCAGAGGTGTTTCGGTGTTCGATCGAACCGGTTCAACTCGACTTGTGAGTATGAACCCTCTCAGCACTTCAAAAAAGCCGCTTTTCTTGTAGGCTTTCCCGCCCTAGGTTCAAGTTGTTCGCTCTGCCTAGAATGTAGGAGACCGCAATGTCTGGGAGTGGTGGAAGGCGCGATGATTACCCGCCGCGGATACCAGTTAGATCTGAAGACGGCTTGGATGGTGCTGGATCAGACCCGTGTGCGATCTCTCAGCAGGCGCCCCTCAACAGTCCCCGACCAGCAGTGGTCAAGACCCTCAATGTTGGCGATGTATTGGACGTCGTGCTGAATTCGAGCGGACCGCGCCCCGTTCTGGAAGTTCATGCGCACACAGGTGTCGCCGGCGCATTGACCCATACAGGTCATCTTGAGATTGTGGCCTGCATCCAAGCCGGCCACAAATATGTCGCCGACGTCGTCAACCGGTCTGGGCCTGCGACAACGCTTCAGGTGCGGCCCGCATGATAGCGATAACTGGTGGTGTGTATCGTGAGAGCTGCATTGAGCCGCCCTGGGACGACATTTTCGGGTCCGCGGGTCGAGCAGCGGTCGCTCTGGCTAACTACGGAGAGAAGATCGCACTCTACACGGTTCGAGCCCAGACTTTCTCGGCAGGATTCAAAAACCTGGCCACCGCGTTTGGAATAGAAGCACTTGGCCCAGATGTCGCGGAAGGCATTGAGTTTGAGTACATGCATTCGCTCGGCACTCCAAGGATCACGCCTCGACCCGATGCGATTCGCCAGCACTCACCTATCGAAGTGGAAGGTGAGGTTGTCTTGCGATTCGGTATGCTCGAGGGCAGTGCCAAGGTTGCGGGAAGGCGGGCGGTATACGATCCGCAGTCGGCTTTCGATCCTCGTCCTTTCCATGAGAATGGATCGACCGCTGAAACTTTGGCAGTCATCTTGAATAGGCTTGAAGGACGGCATCTCTCGGGATGTTCGAAGCCCGCCGAGATCGTCGAGCACATTCTGGCCGAATGGAACGCTGACGTTGTCGTCCTGAAGCTGGGAGGATCCGGCGCGATGGTCCATATTCGGGGTGAGACCCCGGTACCCGTTCCATCATATAGAAGCGAGAACGTCTGGAAGATTGGATCTGGAGACGTGTTCTCGGCAGCATTCACGTATTTCTGGGGAAAACTCGGCCGACACGCCGAGGAGGCTGCCGATCTCGCTTCCAGAGCGACATCCTACTACTGTGGGACACGGTCACTCCCGTTACCCCCTGAACAGGAATTGCGTAAGCAGGTCAGCGACGCGGTCAAGCCTAGAGGAGGCAAGGTTTATCTGGCCGCCCCCTTCTTCAACTTGGCGGAACGATGGGTCGTCGAAGAGGTTCGTGAACAGCTCCTACACATGGAAGTAGAGGTGTTTTCGCCGCTGCATGACGTAGGCGTGGGTCCGGGAGACGTAGTTGCGAAGGAAGATTTGGAAGGCCTCGACGAGTGCTCCGTAGTGCTTGCGATTCTGAACGGGGGTGATGCCGGGACTGTCTTTGAAATCGGCTATGCCGTGGCCAAGGGAATTCCGGTCATTGCCCTGGCCCAAAATGTCAGGGCGGAAGATCTCAAGATGCCGGTTGGAACTGGTTGCAGAGTCTATGAAGATTTGGTGACGGCCATCTATCAGACCGTCTGGGCAGAAGCATGAAAGCACTGCTTCTTTCCGGAGGAATGGACTCCATTTCTGTTGCATTCTGGAAACGTCCTGAAATCGCCATCTCCATCGACTACGGTCAACGCGCTGCAGAAGCCGAAATTACTGCTGCGAACAGGTCTCCAAAGAAATCGGAATGCGGCATGATATTGTCAGCATTGACTGCCGCTCGATAGGCTCCGGAGATATGGCGGGAATTGCTGCCGCGGACGTTGCACCTGTCCCGGAGTGGTGGCCTTTTCGTAATCAGCTGCTTTTGACATTCGCCGCCGCACGCGGGATCGTTCTGGGCGTCACGGAGATGATGACCGGATCGGTAACCTCTGACGGTACGCACGCTGACGGACGACCGGCATTCTACGAGGCAATAGATAGAGTGACGGCTTTGCAGGAGGGTGGAATCCGTGTTGCGGCGCCGGCAATTGGCATGACGTCTGCGGACCTTGTCCGCCTTTCAGGTGTCCCCCGTGACATCCTGGCTTGGGCGCATTCATGCCACACTGGGAATCTTGCCTGCGGACAATGTCGTGGCTGTGTAAAGCACTATCAGGTGACCAAGGAAGTCTACGGTGTCGCCTATTGACGATGAGCCGGTCCCGAGACTGACGCCGTTCGCGGCCAGCAGGGTGAGCTTTTCTGGAAATGGCTCCTTTGCGTTTCCGTCACCAAGAGGTATCCCGGAGGTCGGTCTTTCGGATGTGCTTGCTGCCCGCAGATCCGCAATCTCAGGGGAGGTCAATCTACAACTGCTTGGCGACCTTCTTTTTCACGTCATGCGAGAACGACGCAAAGGTCCAGGGCGGTTCGGATTTCCGTGGGTCGGGCGGGCAAGTCCGTCGGCAGGAGGCCTGCACGTCCTATCGATCCTTTGCATTCCGTTTGAAGAGACCGAACAAGTCGGTGTGTATGACCCTTCATCCCATGGCCTCAGGCTTGTCAAAGACCCGGCAACTATAAGAAGCGCAAATGAGGACAGCGTGAATCTCCTCGCCTCAGCGAAGGCCGGAACTACGCTTCAATTTATTGCCGACATTAGGTTTCTTGAAAGTTGCTACGAAAACGGCGGCAGCCTCATGTGGCGTGACAGTGGCGCGCTCGCCATGACAATTTGCATGGTTGCCACCAGTTTGGGCTTAACATCAGTAGTTCTTGGTAGAACTGGAAGAGACTTACTCAACGATGTGTGTTTCAACGACCGGTTTCTAGGCGCAGGTGCAGTTCATCTCGGCGGTTCGCGACATTGAAAGAAGATCTTGAATGGCGTCGACCTGCCCTGAACCGGAAGGGAAACGCATTAGGCGCTCCTCGCAAGACTAGGGCCTGTTGACAGTCATGTTGCGCTTCGCTCGGTCTGATGCCATTTTCCGCCTATATGTTGCGGCCCGGGATATGTTGCGGAGCTTTCGCATCGGCCTGCCACGCAGGGGAACCCTCCGTCCGGCCGCAACATAATCTTTTGCGGTCAGAGCGAGTCAAGGAAGGCCATCAGGCCCCTGTCCTCCTTCCAGGGACGGTCCGGCCCTTCTTCCGCCGCGTCGCACAGCGCCATCGCCTTGGCCTTCGTCTCGAGATCGATCTCGGCGTAGA
>VXPN01000206.1 GCA_009839535.1 Boseongicola sp. SB0662_bin_57
GGATTCCTTGCGGCAACGGCCAGCTTTGCGGCGCTGCACCCGTTCTCCGCAAATGCCGCCGCCAATCAGGCTCACCTGCGGGTCATGGAGACCACCGACCTTCATGTGCACATCTGGCCCTACGACTACTACGCCGACCGTGAGCGCGACACGATGGGCCTTGCACGCGCGGCCTCGATCGTGCGCGAGATCCGGTCGGAAGCCACGAACTCGGTCCTCTACGACAACGGCGATTTCCTGCAGGGCAATCCAATGGGAGACTACATGGCCTACGAGCGGGGCATGAAGGACGGAGACATGCACCCGATCATCACCGCGCTGAACACGCTGGAATTCGACGCATCGACGCTCGGCAATCACGAGTTCAACTACGGGCTCGACTTCCTGATGAAATCTCTTGTCGGCGCCAATTTCCCGGTGATTTCCGCCAATGTCTCAAAGGAGCTCGGCGCCGATCCCACCAGGGACGTCACCTTGGTCCCGCCCTACGTCGTGATGGACAAGGAGATAGTCGACGGCATCGGGCAGGCGCACCAGATCAGGATCGGCCTGATCGGGTTCGTGCCGCCGCAGATCATGATGTGGGACCGTCGCCATCTGGAGGGCAACGTGCACGCCCGCGACATCGTCGACGCCGCGAGGGCCTATGTCCCGGTGATGAAGGAGCAAGGTGCCGATGTCATCATCGCGCTGTCGCATTCCGGCATCGGCGCGGCAAGGCATACCGAATTCATGGGCAACGCGTCGGTGCCGCTTGCCGCGGTCGAAGGCATTGATGCCGTGCTCTCAGGGCACCATCACAACGTGTTTCCTTCCGCGACCTACGAGGGCAGGCACGCCGTCGATGTGACCAACGGCACGATTCACGGCAAGCCCGCCGTCATGGCCGGATTCTGGGGCTCCCATCTCGGGGTCATCGACCTGATGCTGGAGACTTCAGGTGGTGAATGGCGGGTTGTCGGCCACAGCTCCGAGGCGCGCCCGATCTCGAAGCGCAACGAGGATCGCTCGACAACGGCGCTTGTCGAAAGCGACCAGGCCGTTCTCGACAGCGTTGCCGACATGCATGACGCGACGCTTGCCTATGTTCGCCGCGCGGTCGGCAAGACTTCGGCCCCGCTCCACTCCTACTTTGCGCTCGTGGCCGATGATCCTTCGGTCCAGATCGTGTCAAGGGCGCAAGTCTGGTACGTGACGGAAATGCTGAAGGGAACGGAGTTCGAAGGATTGCCGCTGCTTTCGGCTGCCGCACCCTTCAAGGCTGGCGGGCGCGGCGGCCCGGAGTACTACACCGACGTCCCGGTCGGTGACGTGGCCATAAAGAACGTGGCGGACCTGTATCTCTATCCCAACACCGTGCGGGCCGTGAAAGTAACTGGCCAGCAGGTCAAGGACTGGCTGGAACGATCGGCCGGCATCTTCAATCAGGTGACACCGGGCAAGTCCGGACAGCTTCTGCTGAACCCCGACTTCCCGTCCTACAACTTCGACGTCATCGACGGCGTTCAGTACAAGATCGACCTGAGCCAGCCATCGAGGTTCGGTTCGCGCGGCGAACTGATTGCCCCCAGCGCCCATCGAATCGTGGACCTGACCTACAATGGCCGGCCACTGGATCTGGAGGCGGAGTTCGTGATTGCCACCAACAACTACCGTGCGAGCGGTGGTGGCTACTTCCCAGGTGCCGATGGCTCGACCATCGTGTTCGAGGCACCCGACACGAACCGGGACGTCATCGTGCGTTACATCGTTGATCAGGGAACCATTGACCCGGCGGCTGATGCCAACTGGTCGTTCAAGGAACTGCCAGGCACCTCCGTTCTGTTCGACACCGGACCGAAGAGCGTCGATGTCCTCTCGGACGTCAGGGACGTCAGAATCGAGCCTGCCGGTGAAGGCGAGGACGGCTTCGTTCGGTACCGCATCGATCTGTGATCAGTCCGTTGCGCGTCTGCCGAGTGCCGGTGTCCGACGAGGCGTCCGCAAGGCGAGCGCCGACCCTGTGCTTTTCCGAATCGGGGCTCCCGAGCACGGCCAATTTCTTGGCTTCATTTGACGACGCTTCCATCCTGGTGCCATGAAATGGCATCGCCAGATTGTTGGCGAGTTCGCGCCTGAATCCTTTCTCCTGGTCGCCGATTTCGGGGATTGGAATGCCATCCAGATTTGGAAGGGCGAGCATGGTACGGGTTGACGATGCGCTTTTGCGGCAGATGACTGCAGCCATCGTTGAGGCGGCTGATCCCGAGCAGGTGGTCCTTTTCGGTTCTCGATGCCGTGGAGACGCTGATGCGAACTCGGACGTGGATCTGGTGGTGGTCAAGGCGGAACCGTTCGGGACTGGGCGGGATCGTGGCGCCGAAGAGGCACGTCTTTGGCGCGCGCTCGCGAAATTTCACGTACCCAAGGATATCCTTGTCTATAGCGCTGACGAGGCCAACCGTTGGCGCGGCTCGCTGAATCATGTGCTCGCGCGCGCATTGCGCGAAGGCAGGGTGCTCTATGAACGACCCTGATGATCGATTCTGAGCAGGCGCAGGAGCTCGCGGACGCGGCGGAGAGAGACATTTCGGCGCTTCGCGGCATGGGCGAAGCGACCATGTTCGCAGACGAGATCTTCGGTTTCCATGTCCAGCAGGCTGCGGAGAAGCTGCTCAAGGCATGGCTTGCTTTGCGGGGAAGCCTACCCGCTGTCGCACGATCTGGGATCTGGCGGCTCTGTTGGACATGTTGAGCGTCAGTGGGGCCGATGTCGCCGATTTCGATGAGTTGGTGGGCTACACAAAAGATCTTTTAGAGCGCGCAGCGATCAGCTTGGTGTCATGAAACGTACTACGGTAAGGGACGGATCTCTGGAGTGTGGTTCAAATGGGCTCGCTAATCTGCGGGACCTTGCGAGCGCTGGAGGAGAGGGCCAGGCCTAACGGCCAATGAATCTGTCCCTGTGCCACTCAATGTAGGCAGAATGTGGCCATAGCTTCTCGTCTTCGGGCAAGTGGATTCGCGTGACTTGGTTGGAAAACAGATCTTGGAATCTACGCGGGACTCTGTTGTGTGCCACGAGCAGACTGTAATCGTCCCTTAGACTGATGAGATGGCGATCGAAGAGCCAATGGCATGTGGCTGATAGCGCAATGCCGTTGGGAACGATATCGGGTCCATCGTGTTTGACAGCGCGAATGTGCGCAGCTTGAACCTCTGCCTTGCCACCGCCGTTCACGATCCGCAGTCCGGTCACGGCGCAGGTTTCCTTGTACGCGGTTACAACGGAACGCCGGAACACCCAATCTCTCAGAGGACGGTTCGCCAGGATTCCGACAATTTGGCGCTTCTGCACCTCCGGTGCTGCTGTCACGAACGATTTGAGGATTTGGTCAGCTTCAGATTTTCCATGATCGAGTCGGTGAGGGTTCGCTTCGTGCAAAGTGTCAGCAAGTCCTGCGAACGTGATCTCGGCAAACTCTTCCTCAGAAATTGTTCTGACGGACTTTCCTTGGAGAGCGACTCCGATGTTTGCAGGATTGGTGACCGAGTTGAGTCGGTCCTCGTAGTACTGCGTGCCCCTTTTTAGCGGGACGACTTGGTCGAATTCCAGGTAGTCGGTGACGCGGGCGTAGGAGGACTTCCCTGGACTGGATGGATCGGGTTCAATGCCACTGACCCGGGCTACGGCGACGTACCCTTGACGACCTCCGCCGCGGCGAGATTCTCGAAAGATGATCCAGTCCTTTTCTATGCGCTCGGCTTCTGCAAGGTACTTGTTTGGGAAGTGGTAGCGACGGCTGATGTCGTCGTCATACGCGGTGTCGGGGCGGGTGTCGAAAACGCCATTCATGGACTTGCCTTGGCTGCCGAACAGGGAGTGTGTACTAGATCATTCTTCGAGACGTGCAATGGCATTCTCAGCCGAGTAGCGGCAGAGGGGAAGGAAGCAGGCGGACATCGATACATGACGAAATCGAAGCTGTTCGTCTGCAATTCACACCCACTCGAATGGTTGCGGCGTCTGCCTGGCCCAGTCATCCGCTTCTCGCGCAGTTACCTCCCGCTCGACCCGATCCACAAGCTTGATCCAGCGGTCCGCGCATTCAAAGGTCGGTCTTGCGGGCGGATCCTTCGTGCCAACCAGATTGGCCTGCGAAGCGAACAACACCAGGGAGGTCTTGCCTTGATGCCGCGCGCTTTGGTACCGGATTCCATCAAGGGGCTGTCCCTCGTGCCGGAATTCCGTCCGAACGAATTCTGTGACCACTTGGGGCGGGACGTATTCGACATGGACGCTACGGTCGCCGGCGATAGGCATCGACAGTTCCGCCGCGAAGTAATTCAGGAAGATCAGCGGTGGTCGAGGGTGGAATTCGAGGGTATCCGGGATCTGCTCGAAAATGCTTGGCATCCTCGGGATGCGCGAAAGATCCAGTATCCGCATCTCCCTCAGTGTCCGAAATTCCCCGACGGCGTAGCGATCGGCTTCGTGCTTCGGAATGCCGACAACCTCCCGAAGCGCCGTTTCCGGCTCTTCGCTGACGTAGAACATCACGATGCCGGGCGGGCTCATCCGGTTGGCGACGGTCGCCTTGTCGCGCGGCGGCGGACCGAGTTCGTCCGGGGTCCAGTAGCGTTCCGCGGGTTTCTGGCGCCGTGCGCGAAAGAGCGGGCGGTTCGCCGGCACAGTTGAGATAAGCTCGAATCTTTCGCACCAGTCCGCGAGCTCTCGCAACAAGGCGGAAGGGCTGAACAGTTCATGACCTTCGGGTTCGCGCAGGAAGAAGTAGCGCCTGTCATGCTTGATCAATTCACAGAACGCATCCCAGCTGTAGTTCAGCCTTTCATCTTGGCTCAGGGAATAGGGGTAGGGTCGGCACCACAGGCGATTTTCCAATCCGTTGCGCAGCGCCTCCATCAACTTGCCTTCGTCGTCATTCGGCAGGTCCCCGACGTGCATTTCCATCAGTTCACTCGTCGTCCAGGTCTTGTCCATGTAGTCGCCGGCCTCGCGGTCGTACGTCAGGACGTTCTCCGGGGTATCGTATTCGCTGGCAATGCACTCGGTTATGTAGATCAGGACTTCGACTAGCGATGTTCCAATGGGCTCGGCCGTCTTCGCCCCACAAAACGTACAAGCATTCTGGCTGGCTTCACCTTCAACGAATCCACGCAGGCCCTCGTCGTCAAAGCACCGTGCGCAAACGTACTCATTTGCGTACGCCTGCGGATTGCCGCCCCCCAAACGCTCTTGCACGTTCTTCCAATGGCCCATGCTTCTCTTGCTCTCCCATTCCAAATTCTCTGAGCGACTGTATTGATTTCGGGCGGTTGAGTGAACCGGTGGACAGCCGTGGTCTTTCCTGTGGCTGACATGTCCGCCTGCGAGGAAATTGCGGTGCTGGGACACGATGTTCGAGACCGCGGGCGATCGCAGAACTGTCAGTTTCGGAGGCGTCTTGTCCGAAGGCGCACGGGTGTAGATGGCCGTGCGCCGTGTGCAAGCGGCCTGAGCTTCGGCGCAGGTGACGCTGCAGGGATCCGCAGCGAGACTCCTGCAGGCAAGGCTGCGGTTCCTGCCTTCTCGGACATCGGTGCAATCCCCTCCTATCGCGGTCAGGTCGCCTCGCTGTACGTGAGCAACTCCGGCACCCGGCTTCGGAGCCTCCGCTATTCCGAACGACCGCTCCTGTCTGCCGAATCGGCTGGGGCGCCCCGGACTGAGCACAACCCTCTCCCCGAGGCAGTCCTCCACCTTTTCGGCCTCATTCTTGCCGGCGTCGGTCCAACGGTGTGCAGCGTTGAGGCCGTTTCCTGCGCCGCCGCCCTGCGTTGGACGTCCTTGATTGCGATGAGGGTCGTGGATAGACAACAAAGCGGTTGACATCAGAATAGTTGACAACTAATTTGTTGTGTACCAAAATGCGCTTGCGCGTTCGATGCGGTCGTCGGAGGACAGATGCGTTCATCTACAGGTCGCTGGGTAACAGGAAACGACTTCTTTGGCCGCGATGCGGAGCTGGCCGTGTTGAACACCCGGGTTCGGGAGCGCAATCATGTGTTGCTGACCGGGCAGCGCAGGATGGGCAAGACCAGTCTCGCACGTGAGCTCGGGCGGCGTCTCCAAGCGGACGGGTGGAACTTCCTATTCGTGGACGTTGAGGAGGCGCAGCGAGCGGAGGACGTGGTGGCGCTGGTCGCGCAACAAGCGCACGGCCTCGTGGGACGGTCATCCCGGCTTCGCGATGCGGTCAGGCGCTGGGTCGACAACGTGGAGGAAATTGGTGCCTTCGATTTGAGGCTGAAGCTGCGCGCCGACCTGAACGCAGCTAACTGGCGCCGGCGGGGAGAGGAACTCCTCGAGGCCTGCGTGGAGCCGTCGCAGCCTCTTCTCGTCGTTCTCGACGAGTTGCCCATCTTCCTGTTGCGAGTGTTGGGCGATGGCGCAGGACGCGCGGAGGTGGACGCCTTTCTCAGTTGGCAGCGCGGGGTGGCGCAAGCATTGGGCGACCGCCCATTCACGCTGTTGGTTTCCGGCAGCATCGGCCTGGTTCCACTGGTGTCTCGACTGGGATTGCCGGATCGCGTGAATCACTTCAGCAATTTCCGCCTGGGGCCTTGGGACCGGGACACATGCTGTGCCTGTCTTCGTCGACTTTCGGAAACGCATGGTGTTGGCATGGAGCCAGCCGTGCCGCAGGCGGTCTACGCCAGGCTGGGGGTCGGCATACCGCACCATGTGCAGTCGTTCTTCGCGCACCTGCGGGAAGACGCGTTGATCGGAGGTCGAGGCGAGATCCTGTTGGAGGCAGTCGACCGCGTATACCGCGAATCGCTGCTTGGCCCCTGGGGCCAAAACGACTTGTTCCACTATGAGACCCGGCTGCGGGAAGCGCTGGACGACCAAGCCTTCCGGGTCGCCCTCGAGGTGCTTACGGAGGCTGCTGCTGTTGGCGCGTTCACCGTGCACGCAGCAAAGCGGCTACAGGAACGCCTCGCTGCGCTCGATGGTGACAGCCCCGACTCGATAGCCCACGTCGTCACCGTTCTGGTACATGACGGCTATCTGACAGAAAACGACGACCGATCCTACTCGTTCCCTTCCAGGCTGCTAGGTGACTGGTGGGCCGCGCGCTTCGGAAGCGACCATCGGCCTCTTGACCCCAAAGCCGGAACGACGAGAGGGGGACAATGAACAACGGGCAGGCGCGAGCGATTCGAAAGTTCAATCCCGGCACGCTTCAGCCGGACACGGAGGTCATCCGTCAGTTCGTGGTGCGTGAGCGCGAGCTCGGAGCGGTCCTGGAGACGCTCCGCGAAAACACGGATGCGCCTTGCTGCCAGAACCTTCTGGTCGTCGGTACGCGCGGCAGCGGCAAAACGATGCTGCTGGCCAGAACCGCGGTCGAGTTGCGTCGGGATCGGGAACTGTCGAAGCATCTTCAGCCTGTAAGGTTGATGGAAGAGAACGCGGAGGTCTTCGATATCGGCGAGTTCTGGCTTGAAGTTCTGTTTCAGTTGATTCTTGAGATCGAGGCGGAACATCCGGAGATCGGAAACACCTTGCGCACGTCGCGCGACGACCTGGTTCGCCGTTGGCGGCCCGAACTCGGTCAGGAGGCGCTGGGAGTCGTGTTGGAGGGTGCCCGGCTGCTGGATCGTCGGCTGGTGTTGCTCGTTGAGAACATGCAGGACCTTTGCCGTGACTCTGACGCAGACTTTGGCTGGCAGCTGCGCGGCACTCTGCAATCTGAACCGAGGATCATGCTGGTTGGCAGCGCGACCACCCGATTCAACGAGTTGCAGGACGCCACGAGCGCGTTCTTCGAACTTTTCCGTTTCATCGAACTGAGACCGTTGGACTCGGCGGAGTGCCTGCGACTCTGGCGCATGATCTGCGGTGACGGGACGAGCCGACGGAAGGCGCGCCCGCTTGAGATACTCACCGGCGGGAACCCGCGCCTGGTGACCATCATGGCCGAGTTCGCCAACCATCGCTCCATGCCGGCGTTGCTTGAGAATCTCGTCGCATTGATCGACGAGCAAAGCGAGTACTTCCGCAGCCAAATGGAGAGGCTGCCGAAAGGGGAGCGGCGCATTTACATTGCGATCATGGACCTTTGGCAGCCTTCGACTGCCGGGGAAGTGGTCATCCGGGCTCGCATGGAGGCGCGCGCCGTCTCCACCTGTCTGGGGAGGTTGGTCGAACGCGGATTGCTCGTAGTTGAAGGAGACGGCCGGAAACGGCGTTATGCCCTGGCCGAGCGCCTCTACGGCATCTACTACAAGCTGCGCCGTGAACGCGACACGGCGGGTGTCGTGAATCACTTGATTGAGTTCATGGCCGCGTTCTACAGCACGGACGAGCTGGCCGGGCTAAGCGCCAACCTGGTGGCAGAAGCGACGCTGGCGAGCGAAGTCTGGGAGGGAGTCGCCCGCGCGCTAAAGGAAGAGCCCCGGTTCGCTGGCGTATTCGGTGTAGAGGCGATGAACTCGCTCCTAACCTTGATGAAGCGCCGTCAGGAAAAGAGGGCGCTGGATCTTGCCTGTCGGTTGCTGGACCGCAGAGAGCTGCATCCGATGGTGAGATTGACCGCAGCGATGGCCGTCGGCCGCGTTTACAAGGCGCTCAGGCCAACCGACAAGCAGTTGGATGAAGATCGGCGGAAAGCGATCGAGACGCTTGAGGAGATGGTGCAGGAATTCGACGAGGCGGTCGGGCTGCAGGAACTGGTGAACGGTGCCGAGGCGGCAAAGCCCTCAGCATATCGCCCCTTCCGGATGCAAGCGAGCGACGTTCATGCAATCGGGCAATCCGCGGAATTGGTTGAAGTCATTGCATTCAGCGTTACGTTTTCGCACATGGGTCTGGGGGAACTCCTCTGGGAGACGGGCGACTTGAATGGGGCGGTGGACCGCTACGAAGCATTCGTTCGCAATTTCGGCGCCAGCAGCAGGCCCGCGGTCCAGGACCAAATGGCATTAGCGTTGTCGCGGCTGGGCGATTTCTATCGCTTTCTGGGCGACGATGCCAAGGCCGTGTCGACGTGGGAACAGCTCATCGAGAAGGTCGAGAGCGGAGCAGCCCGATGTCCCCTCAGCGAATTCGGCAAGGCGATGGTCCGGCGGGAACACGCACTGGTGCGCATGGGACGATCGTCAGGAGTGGAGGGTTGGGACGCGGTGATCGGAAGATTCCCGGATCAATCGGAGCCGGAAATCCAAAGGCCGCTCCTGGAAGCGATGCTCTACAAGGGCGTGGCGCTGGCAAGGCGGGGGGATCTGGACGAGGCGAAGGATCTTTGGCGCGGGCTGCAGGATCGCCATAGCGGAGCGACCGATGCGAGAATCGTCACGGGAGTGCGACTCGTATCGGCGGCGCTGGCGATGGCACAAGCGAGGACGGGCGAAGTCGATGAAGCTTGGGAAGCGGCCGAGACACTGGAGCGGGAAGCGGACGCGAGAAGGGAGGTCTTGTGGCACGCAAGGCGCGTGAAGGTAACGGTTCGGCTTGTGCAGCGCAGGTTGAAGGAAGCCGTCGACGAACTTGGTCGGGCCTACCAGACATTTGTGGCAAGCCGGAGCGAAAGTAACGAGCTAATCTCGCTGGTCTGCGATGCCGTGGGCGCAGGAGTTCTCTGCAAGGACCTGGCCGAGCTGCTCTCGGGAGATCGGCAGAAGGCGAATGCAGTGTCGCCTCTGATAATGGCGCTGATGCTCGAGAGCGGCGAATTCGATGTGCGGGGACCGGCGGAGGCGTTCGAAGTGGCCGGGGACATCCGATCCGAATTCCGGAAGCGCCGCGCATAAGACTTGAGATTTCATTCATCCCAGACGGCAAGCAAGCGTTGCAGCACGTCCTTGTCGTCGGGGTCCAGATCAGGGGAACGAACGAGCTTGACCAACCGCGCTTTGAACCCGTCCACGTCGAGGAGACTTTCGAGCCCGCCGAGCTGGGCGCGATCCCGCCTTTGCGGTTCTCCGTAGTTGCCTGTCGAAACGTAGGACTTTCCCAGAACCGCGCGCGCGAGCAGAATTGTCGAGTGGTCATCTCCAAGCACTGAGTCACAGAATGCCTGGGGCGCTGGCGAACTGCCGTCGACGAAGTCATGCCAGCGGAAGAGCACGGAGAGCAGGTTCGGAGCCTTCAGGATGTCGCCGTCCGCAGCAGCCTCGTCCAGACGCTGCAAGGCGATTTGGCGCAGCTGGTCTGCATGATCCCTTTCAAGCAGGCACTCTTCCGGTCTGGCGGGAGCTTCGTTGTCGCTGCGGGCATAGTGCTGAGCGTAAGCATGCCAGGCAATCTCGACGAACCAGCCCAGAGAAGAGTTCTGGATGGCCTCGAACAGGATTCGTGACCGCTCCTGCAACGAGGTGCGGTGCATGAGCAACGCCCTGGTCAGCCGATGCATGCGCGCCGGATTGTCCACCCAGACGAATCCCCGTGACTCGTCCGACTCGACCCGCAGTTCGTCCGCGATCGAGAACAATGCCTGAAGGAACGACGTTACCTTGTACATGTCGAATTCGGCAGCGTGCGCCTTCAATTCGTCCAGCAGGACCGAAGCCTTCGTCCGGCCCTTTGCCAGGGGTACGCGCAAGGCTGCGCGAAACGCCTGCGTGACCATATCCGGGTCGTCAGCGCACTGGATCAGTTCCGCCACCTCGGACATCGGGACGGTGTGCGAAGAGAGCGCGAAGCGGAAATAGGTGTCGAAGTGCGGCTCCGAGCAGACCCGGCGATGCCGATCCCAGGTCGTGCCGTCGGAAGCAGTCACCGGACCCCACGCCGATGCGAGGCGGGGAAAGAGCTCCAAGATCCCGGTCTTCAGCCGTGACCGTGTCTCCTCTCGCTGATCGGGAAGGAACAGCTTCTCGTACCTTTGCGCCCTTTCGGCATCGTCGCCTCTGGGCTCGTCAGGGTCCAGGGAAACAAGAAGCAGTCTTTGGGACCGAATTGCCAGGTAGACCGAGGGCCGGAAGAGTCGCAAGGTCTCGAGCGCAATGAAATCGGCGATGTCGACTTCGCCGCGCACGGCGGGATAGGTGACGGACAGCCCGTGTGACAATCGAATGACATCCCGAGGCGTGCGAAGCTCGGGCATGACCAGCTTTTCGAGCAGGTGCTGCAAGTGTTCCTGGTCGTTGGGATCTGCGTTGCCGAAGATGTTGCCAAGTCTCCCGTTAAACATGTCCGTCAAGGCCGAGACGCCCGGATTGGGGAGTTCGAAGGCGGCCTGAACGATCTTTTCCAGGTAGTGGGCCCCCTCGGAAGGGTATCTTTCCTTGACAGCCCTTTCCGTTGCACGCCGGTCGTATGCCAGAAGGTAGATGACGTTCGGCAGCCTGCCGATCGACTTGACGAGCCGGAAGATCGTCAATGCTTCGTCCGGGGCCAACCGGTCGATGTCGTCGATCACGACGAGGAAGCGGCGGTCAGATTCCGCCAAGGCCTTGGCGACGACGCCTTGAAGGGCCTCGTCGCAGTCTTCCGTCGGCAGGAAGCGCCCAATGGCGTTGAGCGCGCTCTCTGCGAATCGACCTGCCGCGGTTCCTGCGAACGCTCCGATCAAGGAACCAACCAAGCATCCATGTTTCGGGTCAAGCTCGGATTCCGCCATTTTCGGCGGTGT
>VXPN01000525.1 GCA_009839535.1 Boseongicola sp. SB0662_bin_57
GAGCGCTTGATTGTGGATCAAGAGGTCCCCCGTTCGAGCCGGGGAGGCGGTACCACATCACTTGGCCAAATTTGCTGCATGGGGCACTTGAAATGGCCGCGCATGTCAGGTGTCGGCGAGCCCTTCCCGATCGATCAGGGACCAAAGGCAAACAACCGTGAAGGCACTGTTGCCCGTTCACCCGCTAATCCGACGAAATCACGACACGCTGACGAAGATTCCCGGTCACCCGGCTGTAGATCAGGATCTCGTCGGCATCAGTGACAACCGCGAACCAGTCGTCGCCGCGCGTGAACGCCGTGGCCCGGACCCCCTCGGGCAGCACGACCTCGTCCGGAAGCTCGGTACGCGCCATCTCGCCAAAGCGCATGACAAAGAGCGCGACGATTGCTAGAAACCCGAGGACCATGGTGACAGTCAGGATCGTCACCAGCGCCTTCAGGTATTTCAGCGTCCTCGTGTCCAGAGCCTGCCCGTCTCCCATGTCCCGCAAAGTCCTTGTCACCATCGGTCATGATCCACCGTCCCGTCTTGATAAGGCGCTTGCTCGCGATGTGCCAGCGGAGGCGCACCTGTCGCGCTCCCGGCTGGCGAGGCTCCTGGCCGAGGGCGCCGTCAGCCGCGACGGAACCGTTGTCCGCGATCTCAAGGGCCGCGCCGTCCAAGGAGAAATCTACGAGGTCACGGTCAAGGAAGCCGCCGACACGCACATGCAGCCCGAGGACATTCCCCTTGCGGTGGTCTACGAAGACCCCGACGTCGCCGTCATCGACAAGCCCGCAGGAATGGTGGTCCACCCCGCCCCCGGGACACCGTCAGGCACGTTGGTAAACGCGCTCCTGCATCATTTCGGGGACGACCTCTCCGGCGTCGGCGGAGAACGACGCCCCGGAATCGTCCATCGAATCGACAAGGACACGTCCGGGATGCTTGTCGTCGCCAAGTCCGACGCAGCACATCACGGACTCGCGGCCCAGTTTGCCGGGCACTCCGTTGAACGCACCTACCTGGCGCTTTGCCACGGCGCACCGGATCCTGGCAGTCCGCGGCTGCGCGGAATCGAGGGCGTCAGCTTCGGGACAGGCGGCACCGTAAGGCTAGACACGCGAATCGGGCGCCACGGGACCGACCGCAAGAAACAGGCCGTGCTCCGGCATGGCGGCCGACAGGCTGTAACCCGCATTCAGGTGATTGAAACATTCGGTGATCACGCAGCCCTGGTTCGTTGCCGGCTGGAAACCGGCCGCACGCACCAGATTCGAGTCCACATGGCCCATATTGGACACGCCCTGATCGGCGACCCGGACTATGGCAGGCGCCGTCGGCTGTCAGAGGCCGTGCCGGGCGCCGCAACTGCCAACTCCTTCGCCCGTCAGGCGCTTCATGCCGCGACCTTGGGGTTCGTGCACCCTGTTTCGAAACAATTCATGCGCTTTGACAGCCCGCTTCCCGGCGACATCGCGCAAGTGCTTGACGCGCTGCGCAAAACCTGACTATTGTCTTCATCCCCGAACGGCGGCGCAAACCTGCAGAGCGAGCCAAGTCGCTCAATCGCCCCAAGGCAATGCCGCACGGAAACAGGAGTTCATGTTCAAGATGACGTGCTTCGCAACACGCAATGCACAAGACACGCACGAATCCGTGAGCGCACGGAGCTGTGAGTGGCGACAAACGCCGGCTTCGTCCATTCTTTCTTTGCGGCATTGCAGAAAAGGGACTCCACCCGGGCCTTGAATTGAATGATGCGATTGACCATATGTTAAACGTCGCAACATTGCGCGGACAAGGGACAGCGAAACATGGCAAATTACTCGAATCTTCCAGCACCAACCCCAGAGGGCGGGCTCAACCGCTATCTGCAGGAGATCCGGAAGTTTCCCATGCTGGAGCAGGAAGAGGAATACATGCTCGCGAAGCGGTGGGTCGAAGACCAGGACACCGAAGCCGCCCACGCGCTCGTGACCTCCCATCTTCGGCTCGCGGCAAAGATTGCAATGGGCTATCGCGGCTATGGCCTGCCCCAGGCTGAAGTGATTTCCGAGGCCAACGTGGGCCTGATGCAGGCCGTGAAGCGGTTCGACCCCGAGAAGGGCTTTCGCCTCGCCACCTATGCCATGTGGTGGATCCGCGCGTCGATCCAGGAGTACATTCTCCGGTCCTGGAGCCTCGTGAAGCTCGGCACAACCAGTGCGCAGAAGAAGCTCTTCTTCAACCTCCGCAAGGCCAAGGCGCGAATCGGCGCCTTGGAGGACGGGGACCTGAGACCTGAACACGTGGCTCGTATCGCGCACGACCTCAACGTCACCAAGGAAGAGGTCATCTCGATGAACCGGCGCCTGTCCGGAGGCGATGCATCTCTCAACGCCACGATTTCGGCGGACGGTGAAGGCTCGGCCGAATGGCAGGACTGGCTGGAAGACGAGACGGCAGACCAGGCCGGCGACTACGCCGAACATGACGAACTGGAGATCCGTCGCGAGTTGATGGCCGAAGCCATGGCCGTGCTGAACGAGCGTGAGCAGGATATCCTGACGCAGCGGCGCCTGATGGACGCGCCGGCAACGCTGGATGAGCTCTCCCGCCAGTACAAGGTGAGCCGCGAACGCATCCGTCAGATCGAGGTTCGCGCATTCGAAAAGCTCCAGACCAGGATGCAAGAGCTTGCGCGCGAGAAAGGCATTCTGGAAGACGCCTGATCACTGCAACTGACTGCGCCACTTCGTGGCGCATTTCCATGTTTCGAGCGACGGCGCATTCCGTCCGCAAAGTGACTCCCTGCACGTCCGAGCGTCGCCGCGAGGTCGAAGCAGGCTGCCGCGCTGCAGCAATCCCGGCGCAACGATGCGAAGCGTTCCGAGGGGGTGAATGAAGTTCCGCAAAGCCGGATCGTCGCGCAGGACCTCCGGACCGAAAGACAGCGAGCGAACCGGACAAACCCCGCCTTCGCCTTCGAAATCCCGGAACAGGGGGCGATGCCGCCCTGCGGCAGAACCGACGTCACGCGGCACTCGCGCCTCAGAGATCGGCGTGGAACTCCTCGACAAGCGACGCCAGGACGGCTCTCATGGCCCCGCTTTCGCCGCCATTTCCTTCAAGCTCGGCCTGATGGACGCGACGTTGCCGGTCCGCGCCATTGCCCGCGGCGAGAATGTTGCGCGCGGCATCGACTTCAGCCCGGCATTCCAGCGCGTCGGCATCTTCTGCCACCATCTCGATCAGCTCTTCCAGCAGGTCCGCAAACGGCACCAGCTCCCTGCGGCCAAAGTCCATCAGCCCTTCGCCCATGCCGTAGCGTTGCGCACGCCAGCGGTTCTCGCCAACAAGGAAATGATCATAGATGCGCCAGCGCTGGTTCATCAGCTTGAGACGCCACAGCATCCGCATCAGGCACTGGGTCATCGCCGCGATGGTCAACGCGTGTTCCAGCCTGGGACACATGTCACAGATCCGCGATTCCAGCGTCGGAAACCTGTGCGACGGACGAAGGTCCCACCAGATCTTGGTCGCGTCCTCTATTGCGCCAGTCTTGACAATTGCTTCCACCGCGCGCTCGTAGCTCGAGAAGCTCTCGAGCCGGGGCGGCAGGCCCGTGCGCGGCAGGTTGTCGAAGACCGTCAGGCGGTAGCTGGACAGTCCCGTGTCCTCGCCCTGCCAAAAGGGCGACGAGCATGACATGGCCAGAAGGTGCGGCAGGAAGTAGCCTGCCTGGTTCATCAGGTCGATGCGCGTTTCGTTATCCTCGATGCCGACGTGAACATGGCAACCCGAAATGAGCATTCTTCGTGCAACGCCCGCCAGATCGATCTCAAGCGCATTGTAGCGGTCCTTGTCCGTGTGATGCTGATCCTTCCAGGACGCGGTCGGGTGGCACGACACCGCGATCGGGGTCAGCCCGTAACGGCCGGCAATCTCCGCTACTGTCGTGCGCAGGCGCTTCAGGTCCTCGCGGGCCTCGCCGATGTTCCTGCAGACCTGCGTGCCGACCTCGATCTGGCAGCGCAGGAACTCCGGGGCGACCTGCTTGCCAAGGGTCGAAGAGCACTCCTCCATGAGGACGTCCGGCGCCTCTGCCAGTTCGAGTGAATCGCTGTCAATAAGGAGGAATTCCTCCTCGATCCCAAGTGTGAAGCTCGGCTCGGACATGTCTCTTCACCCCCCTCGTCTTGCAAGAACGGCAGAATCGAAGCCCACGCGACCGCTCCTTGTCCGGCCGATCCGGGCTTGGCGGCATCGGACGGAACGGAACCGCCGCCCGCTTGGGGGCGGCGTATCAAATTCTCGTCAGTGCAATCAAGCGTCGTCCGTGCCGCGACGCTTGATGGGCGACCAGAGACGCTTGTTCGAAAGATACAGCAGCACGCTCAGGATGATCAGGAAGAGCACGGCAACGAACCCGTCCTCCTTCCGCGAATTCAGCTTCGGCTCCGCCGTCCACATCAGGAACGCCGCAACGTCCTGCGACATCGCCCGCACGTCATTCGGTGAATCGTCGTCGAACTCGACCAGGCCGTCCTCGAGCGGCGGCGCCATCGAGATCCAGCCACCCGAGAAAGCCGTGTTCTCGTAGAAGACCGTCCCGGCCTCCTCCTTCTCCTTGCCGGTGTAGCCGGCGAGAAGCGAAGCGATGTATTCGGGCCCGCCCATGCCCCTGAAGAACTGGCTGATGCCGAGGCCGTACGGCCCGTGGAAGCCCGCGCGCGCCTTCGCCATCAGGCTGAGATCAGGTGCGTTCTCATCTCCGGAGCCGGGGAAATGATCCTGGGGCTTTGCCGTGCGGAAATCGTCCAGCTCCTCGTCAAATACCTCCCAGAACGCCGCGTAGGCGCGAACCTGCTCCTCGGGAAGATGCGGCCCTCCGTCATCGCCAAGCGTGCGGAGCGGCACGTATTGCAGGCCATGGCATGCTGAACAGACCTCGGTGTAGACCTTCAGCCCTCGCTGAAGCTGCATCTGGTCATAGGTGCCAAACGGGCCCTCGAACGAAAACTCGAAGTCCTCCACATGGCCTGCCCCTCCTGCAGCGACGGCAGGGGCGGCGAGCCCGAGGGCGGCAATCGCGGAAAGCGTGAACTTGCCGATCATGTGCGTCAGTCCTTTCATTCCGCAGCAACGCTCTTTGCCGATGCGCCACCATCGGGAGGATAGTGATCATCGAAGTCCTTCTCGATCGTGTCCGGCGTGGGCAGCGGCTTCTCGATCACGCCAAGCAGGGGCAGGATGATCAGGAAGTAGAAGAACCAGTACGCCGAGGCGATCAGGGCAAACGTGGCGTAGGGCTCCTCGGCCGGCTGGGCCCCAAGCCACATCAGCACGAAGAAGTCGATGACCAGCAGCCAGAACCACCACTTGAACATGGGGCGATAGCGGCCCGAACGCACGCTGGACGTGTCGAGCCAGGGGGCCAGCGCCATGACCGCGATGGAGCCGAACATCGCCAGCACGCCAAAGAACTTGGCGTCGATGATGCCGCCTGTCAGGAAACTCGCAAGCTGGACGACCCACACCTCGCCGGTGAAGGCGCGGAGGATTGCGTAGAACGGCAGGAAGTACCATTCAGGCACGATATGGGCCGGCGTGACCAGCGGGTTCGCCTCGATGTAGTTGTCCGGATGCCCGAGATAGTTGGGCATGAAGCCCAGAACCGCGAAGAACACCGCCAGAATGACCGCAAGGGCAAACAGGTCCTTGACGATGTAGTACGGCCAGAAGGAAACCGTGTCCTTCCTGGCCTCTTCACGAGAGCCCCTGCGCACTTCCACCCCCGTCGGGTTGCTGTTGCCGGTGGTGTGGAAGGCCCAGATATGCACCACAACCAGCCCGGCAATGATGAAAGGCAGGAGGTAATGCAGCGAGAAGAACCGGTTGAGCGTCGCGTTTTCGACGGCGGGGCCTCCGAGCAGCCAGGTCTGGATCGGCTCGCCAATGAACGGGATCGCGCCGAACAGGCCGGTGATCACCGTTGCGCCCCAGAAGCTCATCTGGCCCCAAGGCAGGACGTAGCCCATGAATGCGGTGCCCATCATCAGCACGAAGATCAGGATGCCGATGATCCAGGTGACCTCTCGCGGCTCCTTGTAGGACCCGTAATAGAGCCCTCGGAAGATGTGGGCATATACCGCAATGAAGAACAGCGCCGCGCCGTTCATGTGCGCGTAGCGGATCATGTGGCCTGCATTCACGTTCCGCATGATGTGCTCGATCGAGGCAAAGGCCATGTCGACATGCGGCGTGTAATGCATCGCCAGGACGATGCCGGTGACGATCTGCAATCCGAGGCAGAACGACAGCACAATGCCCCATATCCACATCCAGTTCAGGTTCTTCGGTGTCGGAATCATCAACGTGTCATACACGAGGCTGAGAACCGGAAGACGGCGATGCAGCCAGGACTCTGCCCGGGTGCTCGGTTCGTAGCTATCGTGGGGAATGCCAGCCATCTAACTGCTCCTTATCCGAGAACAAGCATGCCGTCGCCCTCGAACCGGGCAGGCGGGACAGGAAGGTTCTCCGGCGCAGGCCCCTTCCGGATGCGGCCGGCCGTGTCGTAGTGCGACCCGTGGCAGGGGCAGAACCAGCCGCCGAACTCACCCGCGTCGCCGATGGGAACGCAGCCCAGGTGCGTGCAAACGCCCATCTGGACCAGCCACTCGCCGCTTTCGTCCATGGCACGGTTGGCGTCGGTCGCCTCGGCGCCGTCAATGACGTTCGCGTTCCTCGCCACGGGATCCGGCAGGGCAGCGACATCGACGTCCCTGGCGGCCGCGATCTCCTCGGCCGTCCTGCGTCGGATGATGACCGGCCGGCCAAGCCATTTCACTGTGAGCTGCGTGCCCGGCTCGATTCCCGACACGTCGACCCGGATCGAGGACAGGGCCTGAACATCCGCCGAAGGATTCATCTGGTCCGCAAGCGGCCAGACAGCTGCACCGGCCGCAACGACTCCGGCACCTCCCGTCGCGTAATATAGGAAATCCCGGCGCGTGCCTTCGTGGCTTTCTTCTGCGTGCGACACAAACGTCTCCTGTTCTCCGCGGGCGTTCCGCCCAAGTGGACAGACCGGAGTGCCTCCGGCCGATTTCGCAGGTTCTTAACGCCCGAATTCAGGGCCGTCCAGCGGACAAACGGGCGCACCTCGAAACACGCTCGAACGGATACAGGACAGCGCCGCACGCCTGCAATGCCCTTTTCCGCGTCGTGTTCGGAAGACACAGCACGCAATTCCCCAAGGCTTGGCCTCGCGTGGCCATGCGATCGTCCGATCCGACCGCGACTTCGGGCATCATGGCGCACTTTCGGCAAACGCAATTCGCGCCCCCGACCGGTCAAGGCTCCCCCAAGACGGACCCATGCCAGACGGTCTCCGGGCGGCCTCCTGAACGCAATTCACCACGTCGCCTGCAAGCTCCCTGCCGTCATGGCCAGCAACCCTGACCTCGATGAGCGCCCCTTCCGGCTGTGGCGAGGACAGGCGGACCTCGGCAAACTGACCGGTCCGGCCCATGGTCGGCGCTTCGGTCAGCACTGTACTGGTCTCTCCGATCTGGGCATCAAGATGCCGCATGACCGCTCGCGCCCCGGCAGCCCGAAGGCGCGCAGCGCGAGCACGGACGATCCGCCCGTCCACCTGCGGCATGCGTGCCGCAGGCGTGCCCGGACGCGGGCTGTATGGAAACACGTGCAGCCACGTGAGATCGCATTCGTCAACCAGCCTGAGCGAGTTCTCGAACATCTTCTCCGTCTCCGTCGGAAACCCCGCGATGATGTCCGCGCCAAACGCGATGCCGGGGCGCAGCGACCGGACTTCCTGGCAGAACCTGATCGCATCCTCTCGGAGATGACGTCGCTTCATGCGCTTGAGGATCATGTCGTCTCCGGACTGCAGGCTCAGATGAAGATGCGGCATGAACCGGGATTCGGTCGCAATCGCCTCCAGGAGTTCAGGGTCCGCCTCGATCGAGTCAATCGAGGACAGGCGAAGTCGTGGCAGCTCGGGGACGAGTTTCAGGATGCGGCGGACGAGATTGCCCAGGCGCGGCGCTCCCGGAAGGTGAGCTCCCCAGCTCGTGAGATCGACCCCGGTCAGCACCACCTCGTTGAACCCCCGGTCGCAGAGCCGCTTGATCTGGTCAACCACGACGCCCGCAGGCACCGAGCGCGAATTGCCGCGCCCATAGGGTATGATGCAGAACGTGCAGCGGTGGTCGCATCCGTTCTGGACCTGCACGTACGCCCGATGCCGCCCGAAACCGTCAATGAGATGACTTGCCGTCTCGGAAACGCTCATGATGTCATCCACGACTACGCGCTTGCCGTCGTCGGCCGCGACGCGCGCCCACGCAGCCGGCAACATCTTTTCCGTGTTGCCGATGACGGCGTCCACGCCATCCATGTCCGCAAATCGCTGAGGCTCGATCTGCGCCGCGCAGCCGGTCACGACGACGCGCGCACCGGGGCTTTCGCGGGCAAGGCGCCGAATCTCCTTTTGGCTCTTCCGAACGGCTTCCGAAGTCACGGCGCACGTGTTGACAATCACCGCGTCATGGAGCCCCGCAGCATCCGCCATTTCGCGCATTGCCTCGGATTCGAAGGCATTCAACCGACAGCCAAGCGTGGAGATGACAGGCCCCCCACCCTTCATCACATCTCCTCCAGCCGAATCTGGCCGTCAAAGACATGGGTCGTGGGGCCGGTCATCCAGACGCCGTCCTCGCGCCAGTCCACCCAGATCCGGCCCCCGTCCAGGTCCAGCGTGACCTTGCGGCCCGACAGCCCTCGACGAACGGCCGCCACGGCTACGGCGCAGGACGAAGATCCCGAGGCCAGCGTGACGCCCGTTCCCCGTTCCCACACCCGCATCCGAAGATGATCCCGTCCCAAGACGCCGGCGAACTGGACATTCGTTCTTTCCGGAAAGAGCGGGTGATGTTCGATCTCAGGCCCGCGCGACGCAAGATCGATCGCCTCGGCATCCTTCACAAAGAAGCTGCAATGCGGGTTTCCCATGGACGTCGCGACCGGATCTCCGTCGATCGGGAGATGCAAGGTGTCCACGTTCTGGGCGAGGGGAATTTCTCGCCACCCGGTCAAGGGTGCGCCCATGTTGACCCGCGTCATGCCGTCGCCTGCATCCTCGCATGCCAGCACCCCCCGCTCCGTGCGCAACGTCAAGGCGTCCTGGCCCGTCTCATTCATCAAGTGCCGCGCAATGCAGCGGGTTGCATTTCCGCATGCTGCGGAAATTGACCCGTCGGGATTGAAGAACGTCAGCCTTCCCGCCGACGCTTGATCAGGGTCGATCACCGCCAACTGGTCAAAGCCGACGCCCCGGCGCCGGTCACCGGCGGCTCGCGCCAGCTCCGGAGTGATCCTGACCCCGCCGTGACGACGGTCGATCACGACAAAGTCGTTGCCAAGCCCGTGCATCTTCATGAACGGAATGCCGATGATGTCGGTCGCAGCCATGCCCGCGCATATACAGCGTTGCCAGGCCTTGCGAAAGTCGCGTTGCCGCCGGCGCTGACCAGCCCCGCTGCAAGCCTTCAGGAGTGACGTATCCGATTTGCGCGACCCAGTTTTGCGCTTGACGGGTCAGGATGTGCGCATTAGGTCGGATCACCTAGTGGGCCGTTAGCTCAGTTGGTAGAGCAACTGACTTTTAATCAGTAGGTCGTAGGTTCGAATCCTACACGGCTCACCAAACAGATTCACTTAAAATCAATATTTTACTGGCTATTTTCTTTCTGGAAGCTTGGCATCATGCACCCGGCCGACAAACTATTGGCCAACAATATCCAAGTTAGCTTGTTGCCGTCGACAGGCAGTTTCCGTCCCTTGCCACTCCAGCAGATGCCGGATCGTGCACCCGCAAGACCGTGACTTGCCAACATGCACCTTGACGACACCGGGGCTGATCTGCGTCCCAGCTTCCGACGTCCGCCATTTTCGCTTCGGTGCGTGTTTGGGTGCAGCAGCACGAGATCTGTGGCGCCGCCACTTCGGGCTCCGCAGCTCTGTCATTCAGTCCAAGCGCTGCCGGTCACCGCGCCGACTCCCCACCAGACCGAGATCGCGGCAGACATCGCGACTAGCAGGAAGCACGCCCGGTTCGCGAACAGCGCTGCCAACTTCTGTCGGAGCATCCTTGGGCCTTCCTGCCGGAATGGCAGGGGTGGATGGTTCATCGCAACCGAGAACACCAGAATCACCGCGTCGTCGGCAAGATGATGCCAGCGCATGAAGTACCAGTAGGCGTGGCATGCAAGGACCATGGTGCAAGCGGTGAGCACGCCCATCGTCCCGCTGGCCTTCACGCCGAACACCTCCAGATCCTGCGGTCCGGCGCCGGCCATGAAGGCCGCAACAACAATTCCCGCCAAGGCCAGATTGTTCCTGCGCGCGATCCGTGCGCCCTCGCACTCCTGGATTCGGTCTTCGGCGTGGCCGCTGTTGTCACCCGGATCGTAGTTCTTCGACAAACCGAGAACCAGAAACATGAACCTGCTTGACGTGCATCCGAAAACGCTCACCTCTCATCTCCCTTCCGTCCTTGCTCATCCACTTCGCGAATTCCCAATGACAGCAAATCGACGAGTCAGTCCGAGCGCAAGAACTCGAGCTCTGGCGACTTGTTCAAATTCAACTTGGTCGATCCGACATTCCATGGAGACCTCCATTCGAACCGCAACAAAATAGTCACCGCATGGATCCGATCCCCGGACCCGGTGCGGATCCCCGCTTGAACGTGGCGGCAGAAGGGCATCGTTTCCCCGCCTGCGAAGCGGTTGCTTCTGGTGACGAGAGTTCCGGAAAGCTCGTGAGCGGAATCTGGGGCGAATTGGCAGGTTTCCCAGTTGAACCGTTGCAAATTCCATTCCGTGGCTGGTACCGGGACATCATGGAACTCGCAGCAGACTGCACGGATAGATTTGAGCCGCGTTCGCGAAACCAGGGAGGCAGCATGTTCGACTTCAACGACGAGGCGATTCGCAAACCGAAAGAAGACCTGTTCGCCATCGATCCCTTCGCGAAGGCCGTCGCGAAATGCATCAGGGAAATCCCCGATCCCTGCGGAAGCGTCGTGGCAATCAACGGAGCGTGGGGATCCGGCAAGAGCAGCGCGATCAATCTCGTCCTTCATCACCTGGAGAATTCCGACGACGCGAAGCTGACGACGATGTCCTTCCACGCATGGCAATACTAGTCGGATGACGCTGTCGCCGCCGCGTTCCTGAGAGAGCTTCGTCTCGGGCTGCGACCTGCTCTCACAAAATCCAAGGGCGCTCTGGGTGCAATGAGGAAGCTTGCCAGGCGCGTGTCATCGACCGGATGCTCGTATGCTCCGAGAATCAGAAAGGAGCCTGGAGGTGGCTGTGGATAAGTTGGA
>VXPN01000518.1 GCA_009839535.1 Boseongicola sp. SB0662_bin_57
CCTTGGGCAGTCCCTTCGTGTCGAACGTCTCGTCCCGATCCGGGCCCGAACGGCAGCTCGATTTTCAAAGGGCCCTAGGGCCTGTTGACAGTCATGTTGCGATTCGTCCGGCTTGATGCCATTTTCCGTCCCAATGACCGCCGGAACGGCGGCACAGGCAACGAGCGGGTATCAGATGAATGCAGACAGGACTGTGCTGACCGACGCCATGTGGGCGCGGATCGAGCACATGCTGCCGGGCAAGGCGACCGACCCCGGCGGCACCGCGGCGGACAACCGCCTCTTCGTGGAGGCGGTGCTCTGGCGGTTCCGCACCGGATCGCCATGGCGCGACCTCCCGGAACGCTTTGGCGCCTGGAACAGCGTCTTCTATGGTGAGCTCACCATAGAAGATACTATGTCAACAGACTCGCTATGGAGAGTGGATGATCCAAGCGGCTGAAAAGCCGGCCACAATGCCCAGATAGCTTTCCATAGTTACCGTCTCCTCCCGTTCACATGATTCGCAGAGGAGACAGAAATGCGAGCACCATCCAAGAGGAAATGCACGGACCGGGAACTGGACCTCGCGTCCGCGAAGTGTCTTGCAGAATTTCATGACTGCCTGCACGAGGCCCGGCACGATCCGCTGTCCATCGACAGGCGCCTGGGCTCGGCCAGGCACTTTCTTGTGTGGCTGAGGCGAAGCGGGATTCCGCTCGGCGGCATTGACGACGCCGTCCTGCGGCGCTTCCGGGATCACGACTGCACGTGCCCGCGACACCCGAACGGCGGCGCCTTGTACAAGCGGCATGCTCCGCGGCCGCAAGAGTCCCTTGGGCACGTTCAGCAGTTCGTCCGGTTCCTGGAGACCAGCGGACGCACGCGGCATCCTGGAGAGATCGAAACCGGTCATCGGCTCCTTCAGGAATTCGAGGAATGGGTCGCGTCGGAAGGGCACACGCCCAGGATGGTCGCGAACTACTGCGGGACGGCCCGGCACCTTCTGATCTGGCTCCACAGATGCCGGATTCACATGAAGCATCTGACTTCGGACACCCTTGAGAGCTTCCTTGAACACGACTGCCTCTGCCCGGGAAAGTTCCTCGGCCTCGCATCGACAGCGAGCGACGGCACGGTTTCCTCCACCCGGAAGTTCGTGCGGTTTCTGGCTTCTCGAGGGGTCGTGCCGGAAGCGCACATCGTCAGGAGGAAGCCGCTGAATCCCGATCTGCAAGCCTTCCATGCGTGGCTGCGACAGAGCCGCGGGGTCAGCGAAACCACGGTCCGGAAATATGATCGAGAGGTGTCCGGTCTTCTCCACGGCCTCGGAAACAACCCTGCGAAGTATGATGCTGCGCTGGTAAGGAAGGTTCTGCTCCGCCGCTTCGCCGAGATCTCGAAGAGTCATGCGCAGCGATTGGTCTCCGTGATGCGCGTCTATCTCCGGTTCCTGTCGTCGACCGGCCAGTGCTCCGCTTCACTTGTCGGAGCCGTTCCCAAGTCAGGGGTCTGGCGCCTGGCGACCCTGCCGCGCTACCTGCCGGCGGAGGACCTCGAGAAGGTCATCGCTTCCTGTGACGGCACGCGTCCGGCGGACATTCGCGATCGGGCCATCCTCCTGCTGCTCGCGAGACTCGGCCTTCGTGCGAGCGACGTTCGCCTCCTTCAGCTGGGCGACATCGACTGGTGCAATTCGGAACTCCATGTCTGCGGAAAGTCGAGACGCTCCGTCCGCCTGCCCCTTCCCCAGGACGCGGGCGATGCATTGCTGGCATACATCGAGCGGGCGCGCGCCCGAGTCGGCGAACAGGCGGTCTTTCTGCGTTCGTGCGCGCCCTACCGACCGTTTCCGCATTCGACTACGATCTCCTGCATCGTTCACAAGGCGTTCCAGCGAGCCGGAGTGAGCAGTCCAGGCGGACAGGGCGCGCATGTCCTTCGGCACTCGGCGGCGACCATGCTGCTGCGATCAGGCGCCTCCCTCGACACCGTCGGCGCCCTGCTGCGACATGAAAGCGTCACGACCACGGCAATCTACGCGAAGGTCGACCTGGCAATGCTCCGCGAGGTGGCTCAGCCGTGGGCGGGAGATGTCCGATGACCATGATCGAGCATGCGGAACGCTACGTCGCGCTGAAGCGGCATCTCGGGTTCAAGTACCTTACGCAATCCTGGGTTGTCCGGGAGTACGCGCGGCACGCCACGGCCCACGGGGACCGGTTCGTGCGGAACGCCCGCGTCATCGAGTGGGCGGCGAAGACGTCCTCGGTTCACTATGCAAGGGAGAGGCTCCGGCAGCTGCGCGACTTCGCGCTCTGGCTGCGGGCGGAGGACGAACGCCACGAAGTGCCGCCTCGGCATGCCCTAGGCCGTCCGCAGAGAGTGCGGCCCGATCCGTGCATTCTCACGCCGGCGGAAATCGGGCGGCTGATGGACGCCGCCCTGGAACTGCCGCCGGCCGGCACGATCACGCCTCACACGTTCCGGTTCGCGATCGGCCTGATCGCGACGACGGGGCTGCGCCGCTCTGAGGCTGTGTCTCTGCGGCTGTCCGACATCACCGCCGACGGGCTCGTCGTTCGCGAGACCAAGTATCGCAAAAGCCGCCTTGTCGTGCTCCACGACAGCACATGGAGGGCGCTCGAACGATATCTTGAACGTCGAAACGGCCGCCGAGCCACGGACGACCATCTGCTCGTCCTGCGAACCGGCAGGCCTCCATCAGCGGTCCATCTTTCGGCAACCTTCCGCAGGCTGGCCCGGGAAACCGGTCTTCGCGGCGGGAAGGGGGAGCCGGGTCCCACCCTCCACAGCCTGCGACATGCCTTCGCGGTGAGGTCGCTTGAGCGCGCTCATCTGCCGGACCGGGACTGCGTCAGCAGGCACATGCTGGCCTTGAGCACCCATTTAGGTCACGGTTCGGTTGCGGACACGTTCTGGTACTTGGAGGCCACTCCGACGCTGCTCAATTCCATCGCGAGCGCGGCCGAGGAAGCGTTCACGGGGAGGGCGTCGAAGTGACGGATCTGGCGCCCAACCTCTCGAAGTTCCTCAACGAGCACCTGGTTCGCGACCAGCGGGCAAGTCCGCACACGATCGCCAGCTACTCTCTCGCGTTCGAGCGCTTCGTCGCGTTCGCCGCGAAGAGGCTCAAGACCCGGCCGATCCGGATCGCCGTCCAGCAGTTGAGCGTTCCGCTGATCCTCGACTTCCTCGACCAGCTCGAAAAGGAACAAGGCAACTCCATCCGGACCCGAAACCTCAGGCTCGTGGCGATAAAATCATTCTTCCGCTATCTTGAGTTCAGGGTTCCTGCCTGCCTTGAGCTTGCGCAGCAGGTCCACGCGATTCCGGCAAAGCGCTTTGTCAGGGGCCTGGTCAAGTCCCTCGACATGGATGAGGTGCAGGCCATCCTGGACGCGCCCGACACCGGAACGGTGAACGGCGTGCGCGATCGCGCGATGCTCCTGCTCACCTATGCCGCGGGGTTGAGAGTGTCCGAGGCGGTCGGCCTGAAGCTGCAGGATCTCGGACACAACCTGGCGACCGTGCATGTAATGGGAAAGGGCCGGCGCGAGCGCGTGATGCCCGTGTGGGGAATTGCGCAATCCTTGCTGAAGGAGTGGCTCGCGGTCCGGCCCGACGGCCCGGACGACCACCTGTTCCTGAACGGCCGGGGCAAGGGCATGACCCGGCATGGCTTTGCGCATCGTCTTGAAGTACATGCGACGACGGCAAGCCGCAAGGTGCCGTCGCTGGTCGGGAGGAAGGTGAGCCCCCATGTGCTTCGACACGCCTGCGCGATTCACACTCTCGATGCCGTGGAGAACGACCTGCGGAAGGTCTCGCTTTACCTCGGGCATGCCTCCCTGCAGTCAACCGAGACCTACACGCGCGGCGATCCGGTCGAGCGGCTGAACGCGCTTTCCAACAGGGTGCCGCCACAGATCAGGAAGGGCAGGTTCAGGAAACCGTCCGATCCGCTCATGGCCATGCTGGGAGACCTCAAGCGCGCATGAACTATGGAAAGTGCCTTGGTCCTGATGTTGAACAAAATCAGGATCTTGGCAACCAGACTCTCCATAGCGAGTCTGTTGACATAGCGTCTTCAAGCGGTTCCGCCGCTGGACGCTTTCCGGGGTTTTCGAGCGCGTTTTCAACACATTGTCCGAGGAGTTCGACCTCGAGTGCGTGTTCGTCGACGGCACGATCGTCCAGGCGCACCAGAAGGCGTCCGGCGCAAGGGGGGGACCGAAAGGCAGGGGATCGGCCGCTCCCGGGGCGGCCTGACGAGCAAGGTCGTGGCCGTCGTGGACGCGCTCGGATACCTTGTGCGGTTCACGATCCTCCCCGGCCAGGCGCACGACCTCGCGGGGGTGCCCGCCCTTCTCGACGATCTTCCGTTCGGGGCCTTCGTGGGCGACAAGGCGTTCGACGCCGACTGGCTGCTCGAGGAACTGGAGGGGCGCGGCGCGGCGGCGGTGATTCCCGCGCGGCGGAACCGGACGGAGCCGCGGGAGCACGACCGGGACGTGTACGGCTGGCGGCACCTGGTGGAGAACTTCTTCGCGAAGATCAAGGAGTTCCGGGCGATCGCGACGCGGTACGACAAGACGGACGAAAGCTTCGCGGCGGGGATCCACCTCGTCGCCGGCGTGATCGCGGCAAAATGACTGTCAACAGACCCTAGTGTGCGCCGTCGATTACGTCGATGCCGCGAATGGCGAGGCGCTTGGCCATAGCCCCATGTTTCCCGGCATCAGCGGCGGCTGCATTGCCGACGCGGATCCGGTCGGCAATGCCCACCCAAATCACCGAAAACCGGAAGAGCGCGAAGGCCTTGTGAAAAGTCGTCAGCGGCGCAATTTTGGGGTTGCCGGCCATGTAGCGATTGATGAATTCCGTTTCTGTCGGCAGGCCCAGAGCCATCAGGTTCAGGCCAAGGAGGCCACCGTATTCCTCGGGCGACGTGTGCCATGCCATGCAGCAGAACCCGAGATCGGCCAGCGGATGGCCCAAGGTCGAGAGCTCCCAGTCAAGGATTGCGGCCACGCGTGGCTCGGTCGGGTGGAAGATCACGTTGCCCATGCGATAGTCGCCATGCGCAAGGCTGATCCGGGCGTCGTCCACCGGTTGGTTCGAGGTCAACCAGGCGGCAAGCCGGTCAAGTTCGGGGATCGGGTCGCTCTGACTTTCCTGCCATTGCCGTGACCAACGCGCGATCTGGCGCTCGAAGTAATTGCCAGGCTTGCCGTAATCTGCGAGCCCGACCTCATCAGGCCGGACCGCATGCATCGCCGCCATTGCGTCCGCCAGTCCCATCCAGAGCGCTCGGCGCTCGGCGTGGTCCGCTTCTGCAAGTGCGCCGTCGAGGAAGACGCGGCCCTCGACGCGTTCCATAAGGTAGAAGGGCGTGCCGAGCAGCTCCGGGCCGTCGTGGTAGAGTATGGGGCGAGGCACGGGAACTCCGGCAGGGTGCAGCGCTGACATGACCCGGAACTCGCGGTCGACGGCGTGAGCGCCGCGCAGGATCGGGCCATCGGGCTGCTTGCGCAGGACCATGCGGTGCGGCCCGTAGGTCACGAAATAGGTCGGGTTGGACTGGCCGCCGACGATCCGCTGAAGCTCCAAACGGTCCGCCTCGCCGAAGTGCTTCGCGAGAAATCCTTCGAGCCGGACCGAATCGAAGTCAGCCTTGGCGGTCATCCACCTGCGCCCCACTTCCAGAACCCGCGGCCTTCCTTCTCGACATTGCGGTGCAGCACCATCCTGTGCACCTCGTCGGCCCCGTCGACCAGCCGTGCCTGGCGGGCATAGCGGTAGATCCACTCAAGCACCGTATCCTTGGAGTAGCCGCGGGCGCCGTTGATCTGGATCGCGGTGTCGGCGGCTTGGTGCAGCAGGTTCGCGACATGGACTTTGGCCATCGACACCTCTTTCCGGGCGAAGCTGCCTTGGGCCAGCTCCCACGCCGCTTTCATCACCAGCAGTCGCCCGACCTCGATTTGCATGGCCAGATCGCCCAGCATCATTTGGATGCTCTCCCGATTCGAGAGGCGCTCGCCAAAGGCAAATCGTTGGCGGGCATAGTTGTTGGCGATCTCGACGCAACGTTTGGAGAGGCCCAGCCAACGCATGCAATGGGTCAGCCGCGCCGGGCCAAGGCGGATCTGTGCAAGTTTCAGCCCGTCGCCCTCTTCCATCAGCAGGTTCTCGGCAGGAATCTCCATGCCCTCGTAGATGATTTCGCAATGGCCTCCATGTTCCTCGGGACCCATGACCGGGATGCGGCGGTCGATGCGGAAACCGGGCATGTCCTTGTGATGCAGGAAGGCCGAGAGGCCCTTGCGCGGGTCGTTCGAGGTGCGCGCGATGAGGATGAAATGCTCGGACGCTTCGGCACCGGTGATGAACCATTTGCGGCCACGGATGATGTAGCTGTCGCCGGTCCTCTCCGCGGTCGTGATCATCATGCCGCCTGGGTCAGAGCCAGAGCCGGGATGCGGTTCTGTCATCGCGAATGCGGAACGGGCCTTCCCCTGCACAATTGGCTGCAACCAGCGTTCTTTCTGCGCATCAGTCGCGACCTTTTCCAGCACCATCATGTTGCCGTCGTCTGGAGCCGCCGAGTTGAACACGCATGGTCCGAAGATCGAGCGGTTCATCTCTTCATAGCAGACAGCCATGCCGACCTTGCCAAGGTCCTGCCCGCCGGATTCCTCCTTCAACTGGAGGCACCACAGCCCCTCGGCCTTTGCCTTCTCACGGAGTTGCGCCAGCACTTCGAGGCGGATGTTCTCGTGCCTATCGTAATTTGCGCGATCGTCTTCCAGCGGCATGATCTCATCTTCGACGAAACGCTCGATACGGGCGCGGAAGTCCTCGATGCGGGCGGAAATGGTGAAGTCCATGGTTTCCTCTTTCAGAGCGACGAGACGAGGTGGCCGCCATCGACCACGATTTCGGCGCCGGTCATGAAGGCACTGTCGTCTGAGGCCAGCAGCAGGAGCGGGCCGTCGAGATCGGACATGCTGCCGAGGCGCCGCTGCGGCACGCGTTTGATCAGCGCCTTGCCTGCGTCGGAAGCGAAGAATTCGCGGTTCAGATCGGTCTCGATATAGCCCGGGCAAAGCGCGTTGACGCGAATGCCGTAGCGTGCCCATTCCAGCGCAAGGCTTTTCGACATCTGCACAACACCGGACTTGGCCGTGGCGTAGGCCGACAGGTTTCCGGCAACACGGAGCCCGAGGATCGACGCGACATTGATTATGCTGCCGCCCTTGCCGGCCTTCACCAGCCGTTGCCCTCCGGCCTTGGCCACGCGGAACACGCCGGTGAGATCGGTGTCGATGACGCGCGCCCAGTCGTCCTCTGTGGTCTTCAACGCCGGGCCGTCGACGGTGACACCGGCATTGTTGACCACGATGTCGAAAGTGCGGTCCTCGAAGACCGCGGTCACACTGGTGGGATCAGTCACGTCCAGAGCCGCTGCCTGCGCCCTTCCGCCGTCGCATTCGATCTCCGCGCACAGGCTCTGCAGCCGGTCCTCACGTCTTGCCGCTGCGGTGACCTCGGCCCCTTGCTTGGCCAGGACCCGTGTGAAATGAGCCCCAAGGCCGGACGACGCGCCGGTGACCAGTGCTGTCTTTCCGCTTAGTTTCATCACGACCTCTCAGTCGGACTTCGGCCATTCCAGCACGCGTGGGCGACAAACGACATGATCGTCTCGCGGGCACCGCCATTCCGCTGAGGACCCTCGCGTTGATCCGGCTGTCCTGGACCGCGGGGCTGGTTTGGCGATGGCGCGGCTCATCCGTTCTCCCTCAAGACCGCTCCCGCAAGATAGAGCGAGCCACAGATGAGTACGCGAGCTGCCGGATCGGACTTCACGATCTCGGCCAGTGCATCCTGAACTGACTGGGCGATGGCAGTCGGCAGACCCACGGAAATGGATGCCTCGGCGGTATCCTCTGCTGGAAGCGTTGCGGCCTCGCCCGGTATCGCGACGGCGTGGAGACTCTCCGCCACGCTTGCCAGCGGCAGGAGGTAACCGGCGACGTCCTTGGTCGCGAGCATTCCGCAGATAAGGCGTGTCGGTCGTCCCGGCAGGGTCTTGAGCGTTTCCGCTAGTGCCTCGCCGGCAGCCGGATTGTGACCGCCGTCAAGCCAGAGTTCTGCCGTTGGCGCAGCCTTGACCAGCGGGCCTGTCTTCAGCCTCTGCATTCTGGCCGGCCAGTACGCGTTGGTAACGGCGCCTTGGGCCGCGACTTCACCTAGGCCCAAGTGCCTGAGTGCCGCGATGGCCATGCCCGCGTTGGCAAATTGATGCGGTCCTCGAAGATTTGGCACCGGCAGGTCGAGGAGGCCGGATTCATCCTCGAACACCATTCGGCCATGCTCTTCCCGAACGTGCCAATGCTGTCCAAAGGAAATTGTCGGCGCGTCAAGGCGTGCAGCCTCGGCCTCGATGACTTCCAGTCCGTCCTCATGCTGAGGCCCGATGATGACCGGTATGCCACGCTTGATGATGCCGGCCTTCTGTCCCGCAATCTCCTTGATCGTCTCTCCCAGAAACTGCTGATGGTCGAGATCTACCTTGGTGATGATGGTCAGAACGGGATTGTCCACCACGTTGGTGGCGTCGTGACGTCCGCCAAGACCGACTTCCAGCAATGTCCAGTCGGCGGGGATTTCGGCAAATGCCAGAAAGGCCGCCACGGTCGTGATCTCGAAATACGTGATCGTTTCGCCGCCGTTGGCCACATAGACCTTCTCGAGAAGCTCCAGCAGATCCCGTTCGGAGATGACACTTCCGGCCACGCGGATCCGCTCATGGAATCGGGCGAGATGCGGCGATGTGTAGGCGTGGACCGCCAAGCCTTCAGCTTCGAGCCCGGCGCGGATCATGGCCTGGGTCGAACCCTTGCCGTTGGTGCCGGCGACGTGGATCACGGGAGGCAGCTTGACGTGCGGGTTTCCGACTGACGACAGGCAGCGGCCCATGCGGTCTAGGGTCAGGTCGATGACCTTTGGATGCAGGCGCTGCATCCTCTCCAGCACTGCGTCAGTGGACGTGAATCGCATCGAGGCGGTTTCGTCGCCAAGGTCCGGCATTGCTCGCATTCTGCTATCCGGACGCCGCTGCCGGCTCCGATCTGGTGTCGTTCGGAGGGGGAAGGTCGCCCTTCACGGGAGGCGGCATGTTGAGGAGTATGCGCGTGATGCGAGAAAGTTCGCTCTTCATGTCACGGCGGTGCGTCACCCGGTCAAGCATGCCGTGGTCCAGGAGATACTCGGCGCGCTGAAAGCCCTCGGGAAGCGTTTCTCGAATCGTCTGCTCGATGACCCTCGGACCGGCGAAGCAGATGAGCGCATTGGGTTCCGCAATGTGAATGTCGCCAAGCATGGCATATGACGCCGTGACTCCGCCTGTCGTCGGGTTCGTGAGAACGACGATGTAGGGGAGGCCGGCATCGCGCACCAGTTCGACCGCAACCGTGGTGCGCGGCATCTGCATGAGGGACAGGATCCCTTCCTGCATGCGGGCGCCGCCGGCGGCCGAAAAGAGGATCAGGGGACGTTTCAGTTCAACGGCACGATTCGCGGCGGCAATGACGGCGTTGCCGACATACATGCCCATCGAGCCACCCATGAAGCTGAAGTCCTGGCAGGCGGCCACAATCGGCGTTCGCTCGATCATTCCTTCGGCGACGAGCATTGCCTCCCTTTCCTCGGTCTGGCGCTGAGCGGCCTTGAGACGATCCGGGTACCTTTTCTGGTCACGGAACGACAACGGGTCGGGCTTGGGCAGCGGCACGTCCACTTCGGTGAATGCGCCGTCATCGAAGAGCGCGGTCAGCCGATCGCGTGCAGAGATCGCCATATGGTGATCGCAGCTTGTGCAGACGCCCAGGTTCTCGGTCAACTCCCGGTGAAACAGCATCGTTCCGCATTCCGGGCATTTCGACCAGAGATTCTCGGGTGTCTCCCGCCTGGAAAACAGCGAGTTGATCTTGGGTCGGACGTAGTTCGATATCCAGTTCATGAGCCTGCCCGATTTTCGCTCACAGTTAAGCAGGAAGGACAGGAATTGCAATCATGCGGTCATCGCTTCTTCGCTTGTCGATCCACGCGGCGGCGTCTATGCCTCTAGCCGCTGAAAGTCCCGGGAGCCCGCCATGCTGAAGAAGAGATTCGACAAGTCCAGCCTGCCCAGCCGTCACGTGACCGAAGGTCCGGCCCGGGCGCCGCATCGGTCGTACTACTACGCTATGGGAATCTCGGAAGAGGAGATCGCTCAGCCTTTCGTGGGCGTGGCGACCTGCTGGAACGAGGCGGCACCCTGCAACATCGCTCTTGATCGCCAGGCGCAAGCCGTGAAGCTCGGCGTCAAGGAAGGTTTTGGCACGCCGCGGGAGTTCACGACCATTACGGTGACCGACGGGATCGCAATGGGCCACGAGGGAATGCGTTCCTCGCTTGCTTCTCGCGAGGCCATTGCGGACACGGTTGAGCTCACGATGCGCGGACACTGCTACGACGCCCTCGTCGGCCTGGCTGGCTGCGACAAGTCCTTGCCCGGCATGATGATGGCGATGGTGCGGCTCAACGTGCCGTCGGTCTTCATCTATGGCGGGTCGATCATGCCGGGCCGCTTCGAGGGCAGGGACGTGACGGTGCAGGACGTCTTCGAGGCGGTGGGCCGTCATCAGGCGGGCCAGAACTCGGATGAGGAGCTTCGCGCCCTCGAAAGGGTCGCCTGTCCGTCGGCCGGGGCCTGCGGCGGCCAGTTCACGGCCAACACGATGGCCTGCGTGTCCGAGGCGATCGGCCTCGCACTCTTGAATTCCTCGGGTGCGCCCGCACCTTACGAGAGTCGCGACGCGTTTGCCACGGCGTCCGGCCTTGCCGTGATGAACCTCCTGGAAAGGAACATTCGCGCCCGGGACGTCGTCACCCGCAAGAGCCTCGAGAACGCGGCTCGCATCGTTGCCTGCACCGGCGGATCCACCAATGCAGGACTGCATCTGCCGGCAATCGCCCATGAGGCCGGAATCGATTTCGACCTCGACGATGTCTGCGAGATCTTCCGCAACACGCCGTATTTCGTCGACTTGAAGCCGGGTGGCCAGTTCGTGGCCAAGGACCTGTATGAGGTCGGCGGCGTACCGGTCGTGATGAAGGAATTGCGAAAGGCAGGCCTGATCCACGAGGATTGCATGACCGCATCCGGCGAGACCATTGGCGAGGCGCTCGACAGGATAGACGGCGGAGCCGATGGCCGCGTGATCCACCCCGTCGAGAAACCGATCACGAAGACGGGCGGCGTCGTGGGGCTGAAGGGCAATCTCGCCCCGGAAG
>VXPN01000499.1 GCA_009839535.1 Boseongicola sp. SB0662_bin_57
CAACCCGATCCGGCTGGTCATGAAGCATTTCGGAGACGAGATATGAAGACGGTGCCTGCGATGCGAGGCCGGAACGGAGATTCGCGACAGGCGCCGGCTGCCCGCCCAGGCATCGTGCATCCGTGTTGCACGTCATCGAGGCGCGAGCGGCGTGTCATTCAAGCCGATTCGGGAGCAGCCGCATGACCGTCACGTTCACCATGGACGGGGAAACGGTCTCTGTCGAGGAAGGCACCACGATCTGGGAGGCGGCACATGGCCGTGGCCTCGCGATTCCGCATTTGTGCCACAAGCCGTCGCCGGGGTACCGCCCCGACGGCAACTGCCGCGCCTGCATGGTTGAAGTCGAGGGGGAGCGGACGCTCGTCGCGTCCTGCATAAGGCCCGTTGCCGAGGGAATGGTGGTCCGTACGGATTCAGGGCGTGCGGAAAGGTCCCGCAGGCTCGTGGTCGAACTGCTTGCGGCCGACCAGCCGGAGACGCCGCATGACAGGTCCTCGCACTTCCATGTCATGGCGAATGCGACCGGAGTTGCGGAAAGCCGGTTTCCGCCTCTTGAGAAGGACCGTGTGCCGCTTCTTGACGACAGCCATGTCGCAATGCGCGTCAACCTGGATGCGTGCATCCACTGCAATCTCTGCGTGCGTGCCTGCCGCGAGGTCCAGGTCAATGACGTCATCGGGATGGCCGGTCGGGGCCATGACGCATCGATCGTCTTTGATCAGGACGATCCGATGGGTGCGTCCACCTGCGTGGCTTGCGGCGAATGCGTTCAGGCCTGTCCGACCGGAGCGCTTCTGCCTGCAACGGTTCAGGGCGACACCAAGGACTTTGACCGTGAGGTTGCGAGCGTCTGCCCGTATTGTGGCGTCGGCTGCCAGATTTCGTTCAAGGTCAAGGACGACAGGATTCTCTATGTCGAAGGCGCCGAGGGTCCGGCCAACGAGAACCGCCTTTGCGTCAAGGGACGCTTCGGCTTCGACTACGTTGACCATCCGCATCGCCTGACGAAGCCCCTGATCCGCCGCGACGACGCGCCCGCGAAAGGGCTCAACGTCGATCCAGGGAACGTCCTGACGCATTTTCGCGAGGCCGGATGGGACGAGGCGCTTGACGTGGCGGCCAGCGGCATGGCCCGGCTCCGGGACGAGAGAAACACCTATGTCGCCGGTTTCGGGTCCGCCAAGTGCTCGAACGAGGAAGCCTATCTCTTCCAGAAGCTCATTCGTCAGGGCTTCGGCCACAACAACGTCGACCATTGCACCCGGCTTTGCCACGCGTCCTCGGTTGCTGCGCTGCTCGAAAACGTGGGCAGCGGCGCGGTGACCGCCACCTTCAACGAGATCGAGAACGCGGACGTGGCAATCGTGATCGGCGCCAATCCGACCGAAAACCATCCCGTCGCGGCAACATACTTCAAGCAGTTCGCAAAGCGTGGAGGCAAGCTCATCGTCATGGACCCGCGGGGCCAGGGGTTGATGCGTCACGCTTCGCACATGCTCCAGTTCAAGCCGGGAACTGACGTCTCGATGCTGAACGCGATCATGTCGACGATCGTGGAAGAGAAGCTCTACGACCGGCAATACATCGAGGCGTTCACGGAAGACTGGGAAGGGATGAAGGAGCACCTGAAGGGCTTCCCGCCGGAGAAGATGGCCGAGGTCTGCGGCATCGAGGCGGATGTCTTGCGAGATGTTGCCCGCACCTTTGCAACCGCAAAGGCGGGAATGATCTTCTGGGGCATGGGGATCTCCCAGCACATTCATGGCACGGACAATTCGCGATGCCTGATTTCGCTCGCGCTCATGTGCGGCCAGGTCGGCCGCCCCGGCACGGGGCTTCATCCGCTTCGGGGCCAGAACAACGTGCAGGGCGCTTCGGATGCGGGCCTGATCCCGATGTTCCTGCCGGACTACAAGAGCGTCACCGATGACGGCGTGCGTTCGGCCTTCACGACGGTCTGGAAGTCCGGCGACTTCTCGAACGAAAAGGGGCTTACGGTCGTCGAGATCATGGACGCGGTCCACGATGGCGACATTCGCGGCATGTACGTTCTCGGGGAAAACCCGGCGATGTCGGATCCGGATGTCGAGCACGCGCGCGATGCCTTGGCCAAGCTTGATCACCTCGTGGTGCAGGACATCTTCCTGACCGAGACGGCGAACTATGCGGACGTGATCCTGCCGAGCTCTGCGTGGACCGAGAAGAACGGCACGGTCACCAACACCAACCGCCAGGTCCAGATGGGGCGCCAGGTGGTTGCCCCGCCGGGCGAGGCCAGGGAGGACTGGTGGATCGTGGTGGAGCTTGCCAGGCGTCTCGGCCTTGGCTGGTCCTACGAGCATCCCTCGGACGTCTTTGCAGAGATGAAGCTCAACATGGAGTCGCTCGACAACATCACGTGGGATCGGCTCGAGAAGGAAGGCGCGGTCACGTATCCGTCCCATTCGCCGGAGGATCCCGGGCAGGCCATTGTCTTCGGCGACGGCTTTCCAAGGCCGGACGGCCGCGCGAAGTTCACGCCTGCCAAGGTGATCCCGCCGGACGAATTGCCGGATGACGACTATCCCTTCGTCCTGATCACGGGCCGCCAGCTGGAGCACTGGCATACGGGCTCGATGACGCGACGCGCGCAAGTGCTTGATGCCGTGGAACCGGAAGCCAATTGCTCGCTGCATCCGAAGACGTTGCGCGAATTGGGCGTCATGGCCGGCGACTACGTGCGACTGACGACCCGACGCGGGTCGATAACGATCATGGCGCGTGCCGACCGGGCGGTTGCCGAAGGCAATGTCTTCGTGCCGTTTGCCTATGTCGAGGCCGCCGCGAACGTCTTGACGAATCCCTCGCTCGATCCGATTGGAAAGATCCCCGAGTTCAAGTTCGCCGCGGTTCGTGTCGAGGCGGTCGAGGCGATCGCGGCAGAATGAGAAGCGGAGAACGATTTGGGCATGGAAGGCGTTCGGTGCGCAGGTCGTGCGCCTCGTTGGTTGCCCGAGAGCCTCCTTGTGCAGGCTTGGCACGGCTGAGGCCGGCATGCGGTCCCAGCCGGTTTCGCCTGGTCGTTCGGGCCATCCAGACATGAAATCCACAACCATTGACTCAGCAGGAAGCTACAATGTCCGACATTGAAATCGCGCGTGCGGCAACGAAGAAACCGATACAGGAAATAGGTGACAGGCTGGGCATTCCGGCAGAACATCTTCTCCCTTATGGCCATGACAAGGCCAAGGTTTCCCAGGAATTCATCAACTCGGTCAAGGGCAACAGGGACGGCAAGCTCGTTCTCGTCACCGCCGTGAACCCGACGCCCGCCGGGGAGGGCAAGACCACGACGACCGTCGGCCTCGGCGACGGCCTGAATGCCATTGGCAAGAAGGCGATGATCTGCATTCGCGAGGCCTCGCTCGGGCCGAACTTCGGGATGAAGGGCGGAGCCGCCGGTGGCGGCCATGCTCAGGTCGTTCCGATGGAAGACATGAATCTCCATTTCACCGGAGATTTCCACGCCATCACTTCGGCGCACTCGCTGCTGTCGGCGATGATCGACAATCACGTCTACTGGGGCAATGCGCAGGACATTGACGTTCGCCGCGTGGCATGGCGTCGCGTCGTTGACATGAACGACCGTGCCCTGAGGCAGGTGACCCTGTCACTTGGAGGTGTGGCGAACGGATTCCCGCGAGAGGGCGGTTTTGACATCACGGTGGCGTCCGAGGTCATGGCGATCCTCTGCCTGGCCACGGATCTCAAGGACTTGCAGAAGCGCCTCGGCGACATGATCGTCGCCTATCGCCGCGATCGATCGCCGGTGTTCTGCCGCGACATCAAGGCCGACGGCGCGATGACCGTGCTCCTGAAGGATGCGATGCAGCCGAACCTCGTGCAGACGCTGGAAAACAACCCGGCATTCGTGCACGGCGGGCCGTTCGCGAACATCGCTCATGGCTGCAACTCGGTCATTGCGACCACGACCGCGCTCAAGCTTGCGGACTACGTCGTGACGGAAGCGGGTTTCGGCGCGGACCTGGGCGCCGAGAAGTTCCTCAACATCAAGTGCCGCAAGGCCGGCCTCAGGCCCGCGGCAGTCGTCATCGTCGCCACCGTGCGCGCCCTGAAGATGAACGGCGGCGTGGAACGGGGCGATCTCGGCAAGGAGAATGTCGAAGCCGTCGGCAAGGGGTGTGCCAACCTGGGCAGGCACCTCGAGAACGTCAAGCAGTTTGGCGTTCCCGCTGTTGTCGCGATCAATCATTTCGTTGCGGACACCGATGCCGAAGTGCAGGAGGTGGTGAACTACGTGAAAGGGCACGGATCGGAAGCCGTGGTGTCCAGGCACTGGGCTGACGGCTCGAAGGGCTCGGCCGATTTGGCGCGGAAGGTTGTCGAGACAATCGATCAGAAAGAGACGCAATACGCACCGCTCTATCCTGACGAAATGTCCCTGTTCGAGAAGATCGAAACCGTTGCAAAGCGCATCTATCGTGCAGACGAGGTGCTGGCCGACCAGAAGATCCGCGACCAGCTCAAGCTCTGGGAAGAGCAGGGCTATGGAAGCCTGCCGGTATGCATGGCGAAGACCCAGTATTCCTTCACGACCGACCCCAGTCGACGCGGCGCTCCAACCGGCCATAGCCTTCCAGTCAGGGAAGTGCGCCTTTCGGCCGGGGCAGGGTTCATTGTCGTGATCTGCGGCGAGATCATGACGATGCCGGGCCTGCCGCGCGTCCCGGCAGCCGAGTCTATCTGCCTCAACGATGCAGGTGAGATCGAGGGCCTTTTCTAGCCCCCGTGTTCACCGTGAAGCGTTTGCCGTGACGCGCAGAGGCACCAGCATTTTGTGAAGGATCAGTCAGCCATCCAAGGCTGACTGGTCCATTCCACAATGGAGCCATTTCCTCTGTGGAATCTCTCGCAAGAACCTTCACAGTATGCGTTATTGCGACTTTCATCCTAAAGGCATACCCATTGGTTCCGCCTTGATCGAGGGAGGTTGCGATTCGGCGTTCGGGGCCTCCATCATGACCTTACGATTATTGTTACTGCTGCGAGCCATCCATGTGATGAACTGTCGGCGACTAGCCAATGAGAGCCTGGGGAATCCAGAAAATGCGACCGTCTCGCGTCATGCCTCTCCCCAAGAATGGGAATTCAGGCTAGCACACGGAGAGCAGGGCGGAGGCATAGATCGCCCGTGTGATGCTCGCCGATGATCTCAACATCATGCACGCTGCAAGACAGGAACCGCCGATGCGGCGCGATCTTGCCGCAAGTCACCTGACCGAGCGGATCAAAAATTTACCAATTGATAAAATATCTGAGTGTGGCATTCTGTACTGCACGAGACAAATTGCGACGGAGTCCGCCACATGGCCAACAATCCGTTCACGCCGGGCATTGCCGCCGGACGCCTTCCTTCCGGAGCGCTTGACCGGAACTTCGCTGATCTGCATCCGCCGTTCGACAGGCATGAAGCGCTGGTTGCAGCGGACCGCTGCTACTTCTGTCACGACGCACCGTGCGTGACCGCTTGTCCGACCACAATCGACATTCCGCTCTTCATCCGGCAGATCGCCACGGGCACTCCCGAAGCCGCCGCCAGGACGATCTTCGACCAGAACATACTCGGTGGCATGTGTGCACGTGCCTGTCCGACGGAAACGCTCTGCGAAGAGGCTTGCGTGCGGGAAGTGGCCGAGGGCCGTCCGGTCGAGATCGGGCGGCTTCAGCGATTTGCCACTGACACCATGATGGCAAGGGACGGCCATCCATACGCACGCGCCGACCAGACCGGCAAGCGGATTGCCGTGGTCGGCGCGGGTCCGGCCGGGCTGGCGTGCGCTCACCGGCTGGCAATGCACGGCCATGAGGTCGTTGTCTTCGATTCCAGGCAAAGGCCGGGCGGGCTGAACGAATACGGCATTGCCAGCTACAAGACGGTTGATGAATTCGCTCAGGCCGAGGTCGAATGGCTGCTCGGCATTGGAGGCATCAAGGTCGCGCAAGACACGCGTCTTTCGGACGGGCTTGATCTCGAAGCATTGATCGGGGACCACGACGCGGTCTTCCTGGGCATCGGGCTTGCCGGAGTGAATGCGTTGCGGATCGAGGGAGCGGACCTGCAGGGTGTTGACGACGCGGTCGCGTTCATCGCGAATCTGCGGCAAGCGGAAGATCTGTCCAGTCTTGCCATCGGTCGCAACGTCGTCGTGGTCGGCGGGGGCATGACCGCGATCGATGCGGCCGTTCAATCGAGGCTTCTCGGTGCAGAGAACGTTGCCATCGTCTACCGCCGTGGACGGGATCGGATGACGGCGAGCCGATACGAGCAGGATCTTGCCGCCTCGAAGGGAGTGCGCATCGTCACGCACGCACGACCGGTGCGTGTAATCGGTGACGGCACCGTGCAGGAGGTGGAATTCGAGTACACGCGCGACGGCGCAAGCGGCCTTGAAGATGCCGGCGAGACATTCCGCCTGGCGGCCGACCAGGTGTTCAAGGCCATCGGACAGACGCTGGAAGGCGCGCCGGACGCGCTTCAGATCGAGGGCGGAAAGATCAAGGTTGACGAATCCGGACGCACTTCAATTCCGGGCGTCTGGGCTGGTGGCGACTGCGCTTCTGGCGGGGACGACCTGACGGTGACGGCGGTGGCCGAAGGTCGCGACGCGGCGGAGGACATTCACAACGCAATCCTTGCCGGCAAGGAAAACGTCAACGAGACGCCACGTCCTGGGAATGAGCCGGGCTGAGCCCGGAAAGGAGGAAATCCATGGCCAACCTGGCATGTGAATTCGTCGGAATCAGGTCGCCCAACCCGTTCTGGCTGGCGTCGGCGCCGCCCACGGACAAGGAATACAACGTCCGCCGCGCCTTCGAGGCCGGTTGGGGAGGGGTGGTCTGGAAGACACTCGGCGAAGAGGGGCCGCCCATCGTCAACGTCAACGGGCCTCGCTACGGCGCGGTCTGGGGCGCCGACCGGCGCCTCCTGGGCCTGAACAACATCGAACTCATCACCGACCGCCCGCTCGAAACCAACCTGCAGGAGATCAAGACGGTCAAGCGCGACTATCCGGACCGCGCCGTCGTCGTGTCATTGATGGTGCCCTGCGTCGAGGATGCATGGAAGGCGATCCTGCCGCTCGTGGAGGACACCGGCGCCGACGGCATCGAGCTCAATTTCGGCTGCCCGCACGGGATGAGCGAGCGCGGCATGGGCAGCGCGGTCGGCCAGGTGCCCGACTACATCGAGATGGTGACGCGCTGGTGCAAGCAGAACACCCGCATGCCGGTCATAGTGAAGCTGACGCCCAACATCACTGACATACGGTATCCGGCGCGAGCGTCCAAGGCAGGCGGAGCCGACGCCGTGTCGCTGATCAACACCGTGTCTTCGATCACGTCCGTGAATCTCGACACCTACAGCCCCGAGCCGTCCATCGATGGCAAGGGTACGCACGGCGGATTCTGCGGTCCGGCGGTCAAGCCCATCGCGCTCAACATGGTTGCGCAGATTGCGCGTGATCCCGAATCGGAGGGGCTGCCCATCTCCGGCATCGGTGGCGTGACGACATGGCGCGACGCGGCTGAATTTCTGACGCTCGGTGCGGGCAACGTGCAGGTCTGCACGGCCGTCATGACCTATGGATTCAAGATCGTGCAGGAAATGATCTCGGGTCTCGGCGACTGGATGGACGAGAAGGGCCATGCGTCGGTCGATGACGTCGTGGGTCGCGCGGTGCCGAACTTCACTGACTGGCAGTACCTGAACCTGAACTACGTGACCAAGGCCCGGATCGACCAGGATCTCTGCATAGGCTGCGGGCGATGCTTCGCGGCCTGCGAGGACACGTCGCACCAGGCAATCGCGATCAATCCCGGGAGAAAGTTCGAGGTCATCGACGAGGAATGCGTGGCCTGCAACCTGTGTGTCAATGTCTGCCCTGTGGAAGACTGCATCACCATGGAAGAGCTCGCACCCGGCGTCGTCGACCCCCGAACCGGCCAGGAAGTCGTTGCAGACTACGGCAACTGGACGACGCATCCCAACAACCCGGGCACCTGCGCCGCCGAATGAAGAACGCCGATCGCCGGCGCGGCCTGCGGAGGCAGCTTCGGTCAATCGGGCGTCAGCGCCGTGCGATAGAGATGCGTGAGGAACCTTGCGGCATCGTCGAAGTGCCGGTCGCGCTCGGGCCGGAGAATTCCGCGCACCTGCGCGTCGAAGTCCGCGTAGTGCTGCGTCGTGGCCCAGATCGAGAAAATCAGGTGATGGGGGTCCACCTCTGAAATTCTGCCCTCGGCCGCCCATTTGCGGATCAACGACGCCTTTTCGTCTACCAGTGTCTTCAGCGGCCCCTCGATGATGTCGAGGATGTGCGGAGCGCCTTGAACGATCTCGTTCGCGAACAGCCGGCTTTCGCGCGGCAGTTCGCGTGCCATGTCGAGCTTGCGCATTGCGTAACGAACAATCTCGTCAACGGGCTCGCCGCCGGAATCCAGCGCGTGAAGGGGGGCCAGCCAGGTGTCGAGAAGCTCGGACAGGAGCGCACGGTGAATGGCTTCCTTGGACTTGAAGTAGTAGAGCAGGTTGGGTTTCGACAGGCTGGCTGCACGAGCAATCTGGTCCAGTGTCGCGCCACGGAACCCGGCGCCCGAGAACACTTCCAGCGCCGCATCCAGGATGGCGCTGATGTTCCTTTCCTGTATCCGCGTCCGAGCGGCTGTTTCTGGCATGGCCATACCGTTTGCGTGACAGGGAGCGAACCGAAATCCTTGACTGCACGTTGCTCCATGGTAGCGTGATCCTGACCAATTGGTCAAACTCTCCGGGAAAGGGGAGCGGGCAGAAGGGAGTGCGGTCATGGCGGCGCCGGGGGAAAACCTCAGGATAGACGGGGAGCGTCTCTGGGACGCGATCATGGAAATGGCCAGGATCGGCCCCGGCATTGCCGGCGGCAACAACCGCCAGACCCTGACCGATGAAGACGGAGAGGGACGCGCGCTTTTCCAGCGCTGGTGCGAAGCGGCTGGCTGCTCAATGGGTGTCGACGAGATGGGCAACATGTTCGCCCGCCGCGAGGGCGCCGACCCGGACGCGTTGCCCGTATATGTCGGAAGCCATCTCGACACGCAGCCTACGGGGGGCAGGTACGACGGCGTTCTGGGCGTTCTGGGCGGCCTGGAAGTCGTCAGGACGCTGAACGATCTTGGCATCAGGACCCGCCATCCCATCGTCGTGACCAACTGGACCAACGAGGAGGGCACGCGCTTCGCGCCGGCCATGCTGGCATCGGGCGTCTTTGCGGGCAAGCATGACCGCGACTGGGCCTACGACCGCGTGGACGCGGAAGGCAAGCGATTCGGCGACGAACTGGAGCGCATTGGATGGAAAGGCGCAGAGCCGGTCGGTGACCGGAAGATGAAGGCTTTCTTCGAGCTTCATATCGAGCAGGGGCCAATTCTGGAGGCCGAGGGCAAGGACATTGGCGTCGTGACCCATGGGCAGGGGCTGCGCTGGATTGAATGCACGGTAACCGGAAAGGAGAGCCACACGGGCTCGACCCCAATGCACATGCGCAAGAATGCAGGCCGCGGGCTGGCCCTGGTGACCGAACTCGTGCACGAGATCGCCATGGCAAGCCAGCCGAACGCCGTTGGCGCGATCGGCCATGTCGACGTGCATCCGAACAGCCGCAACATCATCCCGGGCAAGGTGGTGTTCACCGTGGACATGCGCACGCATCTCCTCGACAAGCTCAACGCCATGGTCGACGAGTTCATGAAACGGGCTCCGAAACTCTGCGAGGACATCGGAACCGGGTTTGCATGCGAGATCGTCGGCCAGTTCGACCCGCCGGCCTTTGACGGCAACTGCGTCAATGCCATTCGTGATGCCGCCGATCGACTTGGCTACAGTCACATGGACATCGTCAGCGGCGCCGGTCACGACGCATGCTGGATCAACGACGTGGCGCCAACGGCGATGGTGATGTGTCCCTGCGTGGACGGACTGAGCCACAACGAGGCGGAGGAGATCTCCCCTGAATGGGCGCGGGCAGGCGCTGACGTGCTGTTTCATGCCGTTGTCGATGCGGCGGAGATCGTGGAGTGAGGGGCTGGCGACGGGCGCCGTGACGGGAAGGCTCGTTCAATGAACGGGAAGGCCGTGCAGGAGTGATCGGATCCGCCCGGACCGCAAGTCGGAATGGCCGCAAGGATGCCGGGCCTGCATCAACGGAGAGGACAAGATGACCACAGTTATCAAGAACGGCACCGTCGTTACCCATGACCTTGCCTACGAGGCGGATGTCCTGATCGACGGCGGCCGGATCGTCGAGATCGGTGACGGACTGAAGGGCGATGAGCAGCTCGATGCCACCGGTTGCTACGTGATGCCTGGCGGCATCGACCCGCACACGCATCTCGAAATGCCGTTCATGGGAACCTACAGTTCGGACGACTTCGAATCCGGCACGCGCGCGGCGCTTTCCGGCGGCACCACGATGGTTGTCGACTTCGCCTTGCCGTCGCCCGGGCAGGGCCTGCATGACGCACTGGCCATGTGGCACAACAAGTCGACGCGCGCCAATTGCGACTATTCGTACCATATGGCGGTGACGTGGTGGGGCGAGCAGGTCTTCAACGAGATGGCCACGGTCATCGAGAGGGAAGGCATTACGACCTTCAAGCACTTCATGGCCTACAAGGGTGCGTTGATGGTGAACGACGACGAGATGTACGCGTCGTTCAGGCGGCTCGCCGAACTTGGCGGCATAGCGCTGGTGCATGCGGAGAACGGCGATGTCGTTGCGGAGCTGCAGGCCAGGCTGATGGCCGAGGGCAACACCGGGCCGGAGGCGCATGCCTATTCCCGCCCAGCGCAGGTCGAGGGCGAGGCCACGAACCGCGCCATCATGATCGCCGACATGGCGGGCGTGCCGCTCTATGTCGTGCACACGTCCTGCGAGGAGGCGCACGAAGCGATCCGGCGTGCACGGCAGCAGGGCAAGAGGGTCTGGGGCGAGCCGCTGATCCAGCACCTCACGCTGGACGAGTCGGAGTATTTCAATGCGGACTGGGATCACGCCGCGCGCCGCGTGATGTCGCCGCCCTTCCGGAACAGGAAGCACCAGGATTCGCTGTGGGCCGGCCTGCAGAGCGGCTCGCTCTCCGTCGTTGCAACCGATCACTGCGCCTTCACGACCGAGCAGAAACGCTACGGTGTCGGCGACTTCACCAAGATCCCCAATGGCACCGGCGGGCTGGAAGACCGGATGC
>VXPN01000087.1 GCA_009839535.1 Boseongicola sp. SB0662_bin_57
TCGACAAGATAGACGAGAACCTTCAGAAGGCGCTGGGATAGGCTCGGACGACCGGACCTCTCCCGGGCCGCCGTCCGGGACATGCTGGCCTAAGAGGCTGAATCATAAGTCATTGTTTTGATTCTTTTTTTCATCTCAGGCATTTGCGCCCCGTGCCAGCCAGCGGGTCAGGAACCGGCACGCGGCCAGCTGGGCCCAGGCCAATGAGCTCGCCAGTACGCCGAGATGCCAAGGTTGGAACCTGGCCCTGAGCGTGCCGCCAGATCATGGAGATGATCCCCAGCAGCCTGGCTTCAGCTGTGGAATCGATTCCAGCAGCAGCTTGACCCCGGAGGATTTGGTGATTCAATTGCGGTGCCGCGAAAGTCCTTGACCCGGCGTTCCCCGCATACAAGAACATCACAATTGGATTGGGGGTTGTTCCCGGTCGGCGGCTGGCTTCGGGATCTCCCGGGGCCTTTCGCTATTTTAGGGGAATGACTTCAGTCCTCAACCTTTTACGTCGCCTGCCGGGTTGCGTCGGAGCTTCGGCTCGATGATGTCCCAGGCCCGGTTCGGCTGGGTCGAGTCAAGGACGTGACGACCGATGGGCCTGGCAGTCAAATCCGCGATCTGGAGCCCGGCCGAGTTGGTTTGATGCGAACTTAAGATTCGGGAGACTAAGGTCAAACTCTAAGCCCTGATGCGTGCAGGTGGACTTCGTGTGGCGCCAGGCCGTGCCCTGATGGACGGTGCCGGTATTGACGCCGTCTCCCGACAAGCCCATGCCTTCCAAGACACAGAAACGGTGGAGGTGCTCTCATGCAGGTCTACGTCTATCTTTGCCTCGCCATCATGGCCGAAACCGTTGGCACGATGGGTCTGCAGGCATCGCAGCAGTTCACCCGGATGGGCCCGACCGCCCTGTCCGTCGCAAGCTACGCGGTAGCCTTCTATTTCCTGGCCCTGACGCTCAAGTTCATGCCGGTCGGCATCGTCTACGCCGTGTGGTCAGGCCTCGGAATCGTGCTCATTGCACTGATGGGATACGTTCTCTTCAGCCAACGGCTCGATCTGCCTGCAATGCTCGGCATCGCGCTGATCGTCGCGGGAATTCTGGTCATAAGCCTGCTTTCCGACACAGCCCATCACTAGAGCGTGACCTGCCTTGCGCGCGCGGGCTCGCAACGTGACTTTCAGTGCATGACCATGCAACGCTTCACGTTCTCCGGCCACGCCGGCGACAAGCTGGCGGCTCGGCTCGACATGCCGGAAGGCCCGCTTCTTGCAACGGCGCTCTTCGCGCATTGCTTCACCTGCGGCAAGGACATCACGGCGGCGAGACGCATCGCCAGGCGTCTCGCTGCCATGGGGATCGCCGTGCTGCGTTTCGACTTTACAGGCCTCGGCCATTCGGGCGGCGAGTTCGCGAACACGTCGTTCACGTCGAACGTGGAGGATCTCGTTCTGGCGGCACGCCATCTCGATGACCGCGGAATGGCGCCAGGCCTTCTCATCGGCCACTCTCTTGGCGGAGCCGCCGTGCTCAAGGCGGCCGGCGAGATCGAGAGCGTCAAGGCCGTGGCCACTATTGGAGCGCCATTCGATCCCGGTCACGTGACGCACAATTTCGGTGATGCGCTGGAATGCATTTCAAGCGACGGCAAGGCTGAGGTCGATCTCGCAGGACGCACGTTCATGATCGGAAAGGGCTTCGTTGACGACGTGGCAGCGACCGAGCTGTCGCCCGCGATTGGCGGGCTGGGCAGCGCGCTTCTCGTGCTGCATGCACCGCTCGACGCAACGGTCGGGATCGAGAACGCCACGCAGATCTTCATGGCTGCCAGACATCCGAAGAGCTTTGTCACGCTCGACAACGCCGACCACCTCGTCAGCAAGGTTGAAGATGCCGAGTATGCCGCCGATGTCATCGCGGCTTGGGCCGGACGCTACCTTGATCTCGCGCCAGCGGCACCGCCACCAGGAGCTCCTGAAGGAATCGTGCGCGTCTCGGAGGCCGATCCGGCCGGTTTCCTTCAGGACGTGAATGCAGGGCCGGAACATCACGTGCTGGCGGACGAACCGAAAGCCTATGGCGGCACGAACCGGGGCATGACACCCTACGGATTCCTATCCGCAGGACTCGGTGCTTGCACGTCGATGACGGTTCGCATGTATGCCCGAAAAAAGAAATGGGCGCTGACCCATGTCTCGGTCGACGTGACGCATGACAAGGTGCACGCCCAGGACGCCAAAAGCGAATCAGGCCCGAAAGTTGATTCATTCCGCCGAGAAATTCGTCTGGAGGGGGACCTGACCGACGAACAGAAGGCCCGTCTCCTTGAAATCGCTGACAAGTGCCCGGTTCATCGAACGCTTGAGCACGTCGCCAAGGTCAAAACGGTTCTTGCCCCGAATCCTACCTGACGCTGGCAAGCGACACGGCCCGCGCAACGCGCGGGCCGACGCATGCCGCTCCTGAGTGACGGATCCTTCACGCCCTCGCCGAGCTGGTCGGAACCTGCGGGCGCTCCATGGACGCTCGGCTCGCCGAACAGCCGCAATCCAGGCACCAAGGCAAGACGCCCGGGGGCACTGGCCCCGGGCGTCTCGCGGCACTCCGGCTGCAATCCGTCGTTACTTGGACTCGACGGCTTTCGCCTCGACCGTGTCGCTGCTTGCGATTTCGATCCGGCGCGGCTTGAGTGCTTCGGGCACCTCCCGCACAAGATCGATATTCAGCATGCCGTTCACGCTGCTTGCACCGGCAACGCGTACGTGATCGGCCAACGCGAACCTGCGCTCGAAGGCGCGATTCGCGATGCCGCGATGCAGATAGGTGCGCTCGTCGCCTTCGTCCGACTTCCTGGCTGCAACGATCAGCGCATTCTCGCGAACCTCGACCGTCAGCTCATCGTCCGAGAATCCGGCGACGGCGATGGAGATCCTCCATGCCTCATCCCCGATCTTCTCGATGTTGTACGGCGGGTAGGACGGTGCTGACTGGCTGTCAGTCAGAAGCCGGTCCATCATGTCGGCAATCTGGTCGAAGCCGACGGTAGCACGGTACAGGGGTGCAAAATCCAACCTACGCATTTGGTCATCCTCCTTTGAGCGATAACTTGGGCCTCCCCATGAGGCGAAGACCCTTGACTTCAAGTCGCCGGATCCGAACTCGGCTTCCGGCGCGAGTCAGATAGGTGCGCCCCTGTTCGCGTTCAAGGGGTCGGGTTTCGCGAATCGATCGTCTCGGGGATCGCCCGGGGACACGGACCGCCCGTCGCCCAGTCAAGGAGTTCGACCGTGTGCACGACCGGCACTTCCGTGCCCGACCCGATCTGGACCATGCAGCCAATGTTGCCTGCGGCAATGAGCCCAGGGGCAACGGCTTCCAGCGCGTCGATCTTGCGGGTCTTCAACTCGTCGGAAATCGCGGGCTGCAGCAGATTGTACGTCCCGGCCGATCCACAGCAAAGGTGACTGTCAACCGGTTCGACAACCTCGAACCCGGCCCGCCTCAGGAGATCCTTCGGCGCGGACTTCACGCCTTGGCCATGTTGAAGGGAACAGGCCGCATGATAGGCTGTTCGGATGCCTCTTGGCGCGCATTCCGGGTAGTCCAGCTTCTCCAGGACCTCGCTGACATCCATGGCAAGCGAACTGATCCGGGCGGCGTCTTCGGCGAGAGGGTCGCTGCGGAACATGTGGCCATAGTCCTTGACCGTCGTGCCGCATCCGCTGGTGGTGATGACGATGGCATCAAGCTCTTCCCCGGACAGCCAGGCGTTGATGTTCCGCGCCGCCTGCGCGTGGCTTTCGCTCTCCCGGCCCATGTGGTGAACAAGTGCGCCGCAGCACCCTGCCCCATCCGAAATCACGACGTCGCAGCCCAGCCGGGTCAGAAGCCGGATGGTGGCGTCGTTGATGTCCGTGTTCAACACCTGCTGTGCGCACCCCGTCATCAGGGCGACCCGCATCCTTCGCTCGCCTCGCGCAGGAAAGGTCTGCGGCCGAGAGCTCTCGCTCACCGGGGGGAGCGACCTGGGCGCCATGGCAAGCATCGCCCTGAGGCGCGGCTCCGGTACCAGGGACGCAAGGGGACGACCGAGCCTCGCGCCAAGCAGCGCCAGCCGAAAGCGGCCAGGATAAGGAATTATGCACGAAAGGGCCCAGCGCAGGAGGCGATCGAAGAGCGGGCGCTTGTAGGTCTTCTCGATATGCGCCCGCGCGTGGTCCACCAGATGCATGTAGTGAACGCCCGACGGGCAGGTCGTCATGCACGCGAGGCAGGAAAGGCACCTGTCGATATGCCTGACAGTCCTTTCATCCGCCGGCCTGCCGCTCTCCAGCATGTCCTTTATCAGGTAGATGCGGCCGCGCGGGGAATCGAGTTCGTCGCCCAGAACCTGATAGGTCGGGCAGGTCGCGGTGCAGAATCCGCAATGAACGCAGGACCGCAGGATCTCGTTCGAGCGCCGGGTCGCCGGATCCTTGAGTTGCTCCTCGGTGAATCCTGTCCGCATCAGCCCATCAATCCCGGATTGAGGATCCCTTTGGGATCAAACTTGCGGCGCAGGCCCTCGGCGAACGTTGCCAGGGGCTCCGTTTCCGGCTGGAAGACGCCGAGCCGGTTCCTGGTCTCGTCATCGGCGCGGATGATTGTGGCGTGTCCGGACGAAATCGCGCGCCTTGCGTCGCGTCCCGGTTCCACCGCCGCCCAGACGAGACCGCCGCCCCAGTCCAGGACGACGCGGGCGCCCCCAAGGCTTTCGACAAGTGCCGGCGCATCGCGAGGCGGAATCGAGAACTTCCAGACATCCTCGCCGGTTCCGCCATGCGCCTCAACGTCGCGGATCCATGCCCAGCCGGCCGTGGCGCTTTCGGGGCCCTCGGTGCGCCGTTCGATTCCGGCTGGCCCGAATTCGGCGAGATGGGCCTTCAGTCTTTCAGCGCGATAGGCAATGGATGCCTCGAATCCCTCCAGCCTGATCATCGTGACCGGGTCGCCGTCGAGGCCGACGGGCACATGCGCCGCCCCGGAAACCTCGTAGGGCGAATTCAGGGCTGCGGACATTGCGCGAACCGCGACCTCCACATCCAGTCCGGCAAGCAACAGCACCGCAGTCGATTCCGGCCGCGGCAGGGCCTTCAGGCAGACTTCGCTCAATACGCCAAGCGTGCCGCGCGATCCGGCCATGAGCCTGACGAGGTCATAGCCAGTCACGTTTTTCATCACGCGGCCGCCGTTCTTGATGATCCTGCCGCAACCGTCCACGAAACGCACGCCGAGCAGGAAGTCCCGGCACGCTCCGGCACGCACCCGACGCGGTCCCGATACGTTGGCCGCGACCGTGCCGCCGATCGTGGGCTCCCCCGACGTGCCAAGCAGCTTGCGGTGATCCATTGGCTCGAACGCCAGCATCTGGCCTTCGGTGGCAAGCGTCGCCTCGACTTGCGCAAGCGGCGTTCCGGCGCGTGCGACCAATGTCAGCGCGCCTGGTTCGTAGAACGTGATGCCCGACAGGCCGGCCACGGCCAGGTCGTCGCCGTCGACAGGATGGCCGACCCGGCGCGTGCCGCCGCCTCGAACCGCAAGCGGTCCGGCTGAACCGGACACCGCCTCGGCCAGCTCGCGTTCGTCCGACGGGATCAGCACGGGACACAAAGGGGCTGCGGCGTCGTGGATGTCTTGCCGTTCGCGTCGGACCTTCTTGCCATCATCCCGCCGCCCGCCGAGTCGCGGTTGCGCCCAAGGGAAACACTTTGGCCGGATTCAGCAACCAGGCCGGATCAAGCACGTCCTTGACGTTCATCTGGGCCTCGAGGTCGACCGGATCGAACTGGACGTGCATGAGATCGCGCTTTTCGATTCCCACGCCATGCTCGCCCGTGAGGCACCCGCCCGCCTCAACGCAGAGCTTGAGTATTTCCGCCCCGAGCGCCTCGCAGGTCTCGAGCTCGCCGGGACTGTTGGCGTTGAACAGGATCAGGGGATGCATGTTGCCGTCGCCCGCATGAAAGACGTTGCCAACGTCGAGACCGTATTGGCGCGACAACGTTCCGACCCGCTTGAGAACACGCGGCAGTTCCGACACCGGAATCGTGCCGTCCAGACAGATGTAGTCGTTGAGCTTCCCCATTGCCCCGAATGCCGACTTGCGCCCGAGCCAGATTCGCGCCGCTTCGTCGGCATCCCGGGCTTCGCGCAGCTCGATCGGGTCGTGCCCGCGGGCGATGTTGCCGATGACGCCAAGCTGGTTGTCGATTTCGGCAGGGCTTCCTTCCACTTCAACAATGAGCAGCGCCTCGCAGTCCGGATAGCCGGCCTGCGAGAAGCTCTCGACCACTTCGATGACCTTGCGGTCCATGTACTCGATGGCGACGGGCAGCACGCCCGCCCTGATGATGTCGCTGACACAGGCGCCGGCAACCTCCGGACTTGCAAACCCGATCAGCATCGGCCTTGCGCCTTCAGGCCGCGGCATGATGCGGAGGGTCGCCTCCGTCACGACACCGAGCTGCCCTTCGGACCCGCAGACAAGGCCCAGCCAGTCATATCCGCTCGCATCCATGTGCGCGCCGCCGACCTCGACCACGCTTCCGTCCATCGTGACCATCGTCAGCCCGAGCAGGTTGTTCGTCGTCACGCCGTATTTCAGGCAATGTGCGCCGCCGGCATTCATTGCGATGTTCCCGGCAATCGCGCAGGCAAGCTGGGAGGAAGGATCGGGTGCATAGAAGAATCCGTCCTCCTTGACGGCGTCGGTGACCGAGAGATTCGTGCGCCCCGCCTCGACCCGGATGCAACGACTGTCGTAGTCAACCTCGAGAATCCGGGTCATTCGCGAAACGCCAAGCACGACACAGTCACTGGTCGGCAACGCACCTCCGGCAAGGGATGTGCCGGAACCGCGCGGCACGACCGGAACGCGCTCCTCGCTGCAAATGCGCACGGCCTCCGCAACTTCGCTTGTCGAACCGGGAAGGACGACACAAAGCGGTTGGCAGGCATAGGCTGTCAACGCATCGCATTCATATGCGCGGGTTTCAACAGGATCCGACTTGACGTGTTCCGCGGACAGCGCGTTCTTCAGGCGTTCAACGATTCGGGACTTCCTGTTCAGCACGTGAATGGAGGGTGCAGGCATGTCCATAAGGGTCTCTCCGGATCCTCCGTGTTGTATGCCTGATCCCGAACTCACGCAACTTGCGTGAACGGTATCGCGAGCCCGACGGCGATCAACATGATGCCCGCGACCAGGTTCGTGCGCGCAACCGCCTGGCGCGAGGCGAGAAGGCGCCGGGCCTGTCCGATGAATCCGGCCATGACGAAGTTGCCTGCCAGCGGCACGAGCACGGACAGAAGGCAGACCAAGGCGATGTCCTGCCAAGCCAGGCGACCGACGTCGAAAAAACCCGGCAGCACGCCCATGTAGAACAGGATGGCCTTTGGATTGCCGAGAATCACTGCAACCCCGGCCACGAAACCGGCCCACATGCCTGGCCGTGTCAACCTGCTGTCGGAGGCGATCGTGCGCTCCCGGCTCCAGATGATCAGGCCGCCCATGGCCAGGAAGGTCAGGCAGGCCACCCAGCGCAGCACGAGAATGAAATCGGCGTAGACGGAGACGACCCAGGAAATTCCAAGAATGGCGAGAAGCGGCCAAACGACATCACCCACGGCAACTCCGAGCGCCAGCGGCCATGCGGAATGGAATCCTCCGGACATCGCGCGCGCGACCAAAGCCACCCAAACCGGGCCCGGTGTCAGGAAAAGGATGAGAAGCGCTCCGGAATAGAGCACGACGTCCGTCAGCGTGACGGTCATGATCTCGCCGGCACGCACGTCACGACGGTCGAGCCCCCGGTCTCGGAATCATCAAGGAACCGCGCCTCGTCACAGTGTTCCGCAAATTGCTCATCTCCAGATCCGGGCATCCAAGACTGTGCGCCCCGCATCAAGGCCGCGGCAAAGAGAACCGCTCGGCTGTCGGAGTCAAGATGTGCCGCCACGTCGTCAGGAAGAGTCAGCGGCGAGACGCCCGTGTCCTCCGACGGAGGACGCACGTTGGTCGGCTCCGGCAAGATCAGGAACGCCTCCAGGAGTGCGCCGGAGACGGCAGCGATCCTGACAGGACCGGGCGCGAGGGCATGGATCGGCAGCGCGACAGCGCAGAGGCTGGCGACGAGGGGATCGCGCAGATTCTCATTCGTCCAAGAGTGCGGCGATGGCCTCCACGGTACGCCAGTTGCGCATCGTCAGAGGAACACCAACGAGGCCTTCGAGTCTTGGCGCGAGTGTGGAGCCCGAGAGATGTCTTGGCGCGTGGAGATAGACGGCGGCGGAGGTGAGGAGAACACGCTCCTCCTCGCCCCTTGCGGCGTCGAGATCGGCTTGGGTGCAAACCGGAGGTTCCGCGAAGAATCCGAAGTGAAGCGCCTTCGCGTCGTCCGTCGCATCGGGAAAAGGGTTGCCTTGGCGGATTGCTGCGAAAGCGCTCGCATCGAGCAAGACCACCCTGGGCCGGAATCCTGCACGCACCTCGATTTCTTCAGAAAGCGCAGCTTCCGTGACTCTTCCGCGAAACACCGCGTTGCCGGTCTGAATGTAGGTCCTTGGGTCGCTTCCGCCCGCTGCCTCGATCGCCGCGCGCAATTCGGCCATGGGCAGCTTTCCGCGACCGCCAACATTGATTCCGCGGAGCAGAAGAACGTTTGACGTCACGCGCTTACCTCACTCCTGCCGTTTCGGGCGGTGACCTGCAGGATCTGGGCCCGGTCGCCCAGTTCTTCAAAGAGTTCCGGTCCGGTTCCGGTCATCCAAGCTTGCCCGCCAAGCTTCAGGATTTCGGCAAAGAAGGCGGCTCGGCGATCGGAGTCAAGATGCGCCGCCACTTCGTCAAGAAGGATAAGCGGCGGGCTGCCCGTGTCCTCGGACAGGGCGCGCGCATTCGCCAGCACCAGCGAGATCAGGAGCGCCTTCTGCTCGCCGGTTGAACACTGCGCGGCGGAAACGCCCTTTTCCGCGTAGCCTGCCGTCATGTCGGCCCGGTGCGGGCCACGCAATGTGCGACCGGCCGCGAGGTCGGCATGACGGCCCTGGCTCAGGACATCCGCAAGTTCTGCGCACTCTTCCGGCAGTTCGCCGCCCAGATGATCAAGCGACAGTGCGGCGATGGGAAAGGCCGTTTCCGCCCCGTCCTGCGCAGCGGCGATGCGGGACACCGCCGCCCGGCGGTTTGCGATGATGCGTGCACCGGTCTCGGCCATTTGCCTTTCGAGGGCGAAATACCAGTGGGCATCCCGGACATTGTCCTTCAGGAGGCGGTTTCGTTCACGCATTGCCTTTTCGTAGCCGAGGACCGCTTCGCCGTGACCGGGCTCAAGGCTCATTGTCATTCTGTCGAGGAACCGCCGCCTCCCGCCCGCCCCCTCGATCCAGAGGCGATCCATTGGGGGTGTCAGCCAGATGACCCTGACAATGCGGCCGAGAGCAATCTTCGACTCCGCCTTTCCGTCTATCCGCACCTGCCGGACCTGGCCCGGCTCTGCGAATGTTGCGATCTCGTGAACCTGCGTTGGCACCGTGACCTGCGCGGCGACCTTCCAGCCGATGGATTCGGGCTGCCGGATCATCTCCTCCGCGCTGGCGCGGCGAAGCCCACGGCCCGGCGACAGGAGCGAAACCGCTTCAAGGATGTTTGTCTTTCCGGCGCCGTTTGGTCCGCAGAACGCAAGCGGGCGCTCATCAACGGAAAGTTCGGTGCGCAGATGCGACCGGAAGTGGGAAAGCGTCAGCCGGGTTATCGCAAGCCCGGTCACACGCGCATCGGCATCACGACATAAATGGCCGTTTCGTCGTCACCCTCGCGTATCAATGCCGGCTCGCTGCTGGTATTGAACAGGAACACGGCGTTTTCCCGATCCATCTGGCCAGCGATTTCCTGCAGGTACTTTGCGTTGAAGCCGAGGACCAGCGCTGGCGCGTCCTTTCCTGGCTGATACGCGACTTCGAGTTCCTCGTCTGCCGTTCCGGTTTCCGGCGCATTGACCGACAACCGCAACTGGTCCTCGGACAGCGACAGCTTGACGACCCTTGAAGTCTCGGAACTGACGGTGGCGACCCGGTCCACGGCCTTCGCAAACTCCTTTGCATCGACTTCCAGCCGCTTGTCGTTTTCGGCGGGAATGACCCGTGTGTAGTCCGGAAAGGTTCCCTCAACGACCTTTGACGTGAGCGTTATTCCGGGAGCCGCAAACCGAACCTTGGATTCGCTGACGCTGACGGCAATCTCCTGGTCGTCCGCATCAAGCATCATTCTCAGTTCGTTCACCGTCTTGCGCGGCACGATGACGCCGGGCATTTCGTCAGCGCCATTCGGAAGCTCGGCATCGATCTGGGCCAGCTGGTGTCCGTCCGTGGCCACACAGCGAAGCATCTGGCTGCCGCCGGAGTCCGCGACATGCATGTATACGCCGTTGAGGTAGTACCGCGCCTCCTCGGTCGACATTGCAAACTTGGACTTGTCGAAGAGGCGGCGGAGCACTGAGGCCGGAACCGAGAAATTCGTATCGTAGTCCGAAGCAGCCATTGCGGGAAAGTCTTCGCGGGGGAGGGTTGCGAGCGAGAAGTTCGAGCGCCCGGCAGTTACTGCCATCCGTCCGGAGGAGCCATCGTCGGAGATCGTGACCAGCGCGCCCTCGGGCAGCTTGCGAACGATCTCGTGGAATGTCGTCGCGATGACAGTGGTTGCACCCGCTCGTTGGACCGTTGCGTTTGCTTCGTCCACGATCTCTATGTCGAGGTCTGTTGCGCGGAATCTGACCTGCGTTTCCTCGGCTTCGATCAGGACATTGGCAAGGATCGGAATCGTGTTCCGACGCTCAACAACCGATTGTGCCTGGGCGATCGCCTTGAGAAGTGAATTGCGTTCGATCGAGAATTCCATGTTCTCACGCTCCATCCGGTATTGGGACGGTCAAACTATCGCTTTCTTGGCAGGACGCAAGTGCGGCAGGACCATGGATCAGGCGCCTGCGAAGCCAAGCGCCGCCTTGACAATCAGGACCAGCGACAGGGCGAGCAACAGGATTTCTATGATGCGCATGTAGAGCGGTTCCGGCATCCCCACCAGCAACCTGCCGAGAAAGGCGCCAAGAACGCCCACGCCGGCAAGCCCTGCTGCCAGCGGCCAATTGAGTCCGTCGAAGAACCCTAGCGCACTGTAGCTGGGGATCTTTGCGAAATTGACGATGGCGAACGTGATTGCCATCGTGCCTGTCAGAATCAGCTTGG
>VXPN01000288.1 GCA_009839535.1 Boseongicola sp. SB0662_bin_57
CGGGCAAGTGGATGTGGTCGGGATCAAGGCTGCCCGTGGGCACGATCTCCTCCACTTCCATCACGCAGACCTTCCCGCACATGGCGGCGGGCGGATTGAAATTGCGCGCGGTCTTCCGGAAGATCGCGTTTCCGGTCTCGTCCGCCTTCCAGGCCTTCACGATGGAGAGATCTGCAAAAATGCCCTTCTCAAGGATATAGGTTTCGCCGCCGAAATCCTTGTGCTCCTTGCCCTCGGCGACCTGCGTGCCAACCCCTGTTCTCGTGTAGAAGCCGGGAATGCCGCAGCCGCCTGCGCGCATCCGCTCCGCAAGGGTGCCTTGGGGATTGAATTCGATCTCGAGCTCTCCTGACAGGTACTGCCGCATGAACTCGTCGTTTTCGCCGACATAGGAACTCATCATCTTCCTGACCTGCCGGGTCTCCAGAAGGATTCCGATCCCGAAATTGTCGACGCCGGCATTGTTCGACGCGAATGTGAGATCCTTGACCTCGCTTTCCTGAATTGCCTGCAACAGCAGTTCAGGAATTCCGCAAAGGCCGAACCCTCCTGCTGCAATCAGCATGTCGTCGCGCAGGAGCCCGTCGAGCGCTTCAGTCGCGTTCGCAAAGATCTTCTTCATGAATGGAATCCCCTCGATGATACCGCTGCGGTTCTGCCCCCGCGCCCGGACAAAGTCAATTGCTGCATTGCGGCACAGCCGGTCCGAACATCGCGAACCGGGTTCCCGCATACAGCGCGCGGTATCGCGCCCGGTTGTCTGCATGATAGTTCGCCATGCCGGGATCCGGCTCGATCATGCACGCGATGCTGACCGGCGCACAGACCTCCTGCGGGTCACCGTCTTCGGACGCCGCCATGCCCAGACGCGCGGCGCCAAAGGCAGCGCCAGATTCGCCCACAACCGGAACGGCGAGCGGCAATCCGGAAGCGTTGGCGATCATCTGGACCCAGGACCGGGATCGCGCACCGCCGCCTATGGCATGGACAAGGCCCGGAACAGTGCCGGCCGAACGCAGCGCATCGACGCAATCGGCAAATGCATAGGCTACGCCCTCCATCGCGGCACGCACCAGATCGTCGACTTCCGTTGCCTGGCTCATTCCAGCCAGAACGCCGCGTGCGCCGGCGTCGTTATGCGGCGTTCGCTCTCCGGAAAGATACGGCAGAAACGTGAGCGATTCACCTGCAGGTCGCGCCGGATCGATTCCTGCAACCAAGTCGGCGGGACGACGCCCGGTCACACGACCCAGCCAGTTGAGCGTGTCGGTCGCCGAAAGGATCACGCCCATCTGGTGCCAGGTTCCTGGAACTGCATGGCAGAAGGCATGAACGGCAGAGTCCACGTTGGGGGCGAACCCCTCGGTGGCGACAAACAGCACGCCGGAGGTCCCAAGCGAAACGAATCCCGTTCCCGGTGCAACCGCGCCAACGCCAGCCGCCGAAGCCGCGTTGTCGCCTCCGCCACCGGCAATCACGGGCATAGCCGCCATGCCCCACCGGTCCGCCAGTTCAGGCCGCAACCGGCCCGCCGGTTCCGAACCCTCGACCAGGCCCGGCATGTGACCCTCCGAAAGACCCGTCGCATCCAGCAACGCGCGCGACCAGCGGCGACCGCCCACGTCCATCCAGAGCGTTCCCGCGCTGTCGGACATGTCCGAAAGATGCTCTCCCGCAAGGCACAGCCTTACGTAGTCCTTGGGCAGCAGCACTTTCGCCACCCTTTCGAAGACATCCGGCTCGTGAATCCGCACCCATTCGAGCTTGGGCGCAGTGAAGCCCGGCATGACCAGGTTGCCGCCGATGCCCGAAAAATCGGCACGCGCGCCCAGCGCGCCGCATTCCGCCTCGGACCGCCCGTCGTTCCACAGAATGCAGGGTCGCAGCACCCGATCACCCGCATCGAGAAGGGTCGCACCGTGCATTTGCCCCGAAAGACCGATGCCGCGGACCTGCGCCATCTCTTCCCTGTGTACGCTGGCCAGTTCGTCAAGGGCCTCCTTGACCGCTTCCCACCAGTGGCCAGGATCCTGCTCGGACCAGCCAGGCCTGGGACGGGACACCTTGAGTTCCGCTTGGCTCAACGCGACCGTTTCCTGCCCGGCACTCATCAGGAGCGCCTTGACACCGGAGGTTCCCAAGTCGACCCCGAGCCAATGACCAGCTGAATTCATGCGCCACTCCCAGCCGGGTCCGGAATGCGCTGCAAACCGACAGCGAGGCGCCGCCGTCGCTCGTCCTTGTTCCGGAAAGCCGTCACGTGCATTCGGGCATCCCGCCTCGCCAGAAACGAAATTCCTGCATCCTGCCGGCCGGGATCACTTGAGCCCGAGCACATCCAGCATGTCGTAAAGCCCGGGCGACTGGTCGAGACCCCAGACGGCCGCCTTGAGCGCGCCCCGGGAATAAATGCGTCGGTCGGTCGCAAGATGACGCAGCACGATGCGCTCGCCGTCCGCGGCAAAAGTCACGTCGTGTTCGCCCACGACATCGCCGCCCCGCAACGCGGCGAAACCGATGTTCCCCCTTTGCCGGGCGCCCGTCATGCCGTCCCGGCCCCGATCGGCAACGCCTTGCAAGGAAACGCCACGGCTCTCCGCCGCAGCCTCGCCCAGCATGAGCGCCGTGCCAGAAGGCGCATCCACCTTGTGCCTGTGGTGTGTCTCGACAATCTCGATGTCGAAATCCTCGTCGAGCGCCGCAGCCACCTTGCGCGTAAGTTGCACAAGGAGATTGACGCCGAGGCTCATGTTGCCTGCCCGAATGACGGTTGCGTGCCTGGCTGCGGCATCGATCCTCTTCAGGTCGCCTTTCGAAAGGCCTGTCGTGCCAATCACGTGCACGCATCTGGCCTGTGCCGCGAGTTCGGAAAGGGCGACCGTCGCCTCTGGCGCCGTGAAGTCAATCACCACCCGGGCGTTCACGACCGCCTCGACAGGATCATCGGTGACGGTCACGCCAAGGGCGGACTTTCCCATGGCCTCCCCCGCATCCGCTCCGATCCAGTCATGCCCAGGCCGTTCGGTGGCGCCTGCCAGGCCTAACGTGTTCGAGTCCAGCACCTCTTCCAGAATCATCTGGCCCATCCGGCCTGAAACGCCCGCAATGACAACACCTGGAAGTTCCGTCATGTCCAGCCTCCCTTTCCCGATCTCCTTACGCGCTTGCCCACCGGCTCGCCAGCATTTAGATGCGGGGACATGCCGCGTTCCCGCCTTCATGACGGCCCAGGTCCGTCCCAGCGCCAGCTCAGAGTCGCGGAACTGATCCGGCGACGCCTCTCCGACGTCCTGATCCAGGGCGATGTCCACGACCCGGCACTCAATTCCATGTCGATCACCGTGGGCGAAGTCACCTGTTCTCCGGATCTCAAGGTGGCGACCGCCTACATACTGCCCTTGGGCGGAAACAACCGGGACGAGGCGCTGGACGCCCTTCGTCGAAATCGCTCCGACATCAGGCGCATCGTCTGCGGAAGCCTCCAGCTCAAGTTCTCGCCGGAAATCCGGTTCCGCATTGACGAGACTTTCGACCGCCTTGATGACACTCGTGCCATGTTCGCCAATGAAAACGTTCGCCGCGATCTTGACGCTGACTAACGCCGCGCTGGGCACAAGCGTCCTCGCCGCAAACTGCTGGAGCCCGACCTTCGAGAACGTGCCGTTCACGGCCTGCGAGATCGATCCGGCGGAGGAGGACGTCCGGCTGTTTCTGAAGGATGCTGACGGCAGGCTCTTCGGCAGCTTTGACAACGTTGCGGTACATGTCGGCACCCAGGGCCGTCACCTGGTCCTGGCCATGAATGGCGGCATGTATCACCCGGACCGGAACCCGGTCGGTCTGTATGTCGAGGACGGGAAGGAATTCGCGCCGATCGTCACCAGTGACGGGCCCGGAAACTTCGGGCTCCTTCCGAACGGCGTTCTCTGCCTGAACGAAGGCGCTGCAGGCATCGTCGAGTCCCGCAGCTTTGTCCGATCCGGGGCCTCCTGCAGCTTTGCCACCCAGTCCGGCCCCATGCTGGTCATCGACGGACAGCTTCATCCTCGCTTCCTGGCCGACTCGCCATCCCGCTTCGTCCGCAACGGAATCGGGGTGACGGAAGGCGGGCGCATCGTGGCCGCGATCTCGGACCGGCCCGTCAACTTTCACCGCTTTGCCCGACTGTTCCGTGACTTGTTCAAGACCCCTGACGCGCTCTTTCTTGACGGCAAGGTCTCCCGCCTGTACGCGCCGATGATCGGGCGCCACGATTACGGCTTGCCCATGGGGCCGATCCTGGGCGTCGTGAGGTAGGCGCCGCCGCAACGGGGTCGCCGGAACGGTTTCGTCGCAAGGGAAGCAACCGTCTTTCCACGCCCGAACGGACAACCCGGCATGTCCGCCGGAGGCGGTGCATGGCCTCGCCATCGTCGCATCCATTGACAGCCGCGCCTCTTCGGGGCTAGCACCCTGCCCTCTCGGAAAGGAACCCAGATGGCACGGAGAAAGAGGGGGCGTGACATCTCCGGCTGGCTTCCGGTGGACAAGCCTCCCGGACCGACGTCGACGGCCGTGGTCAACAAGGCCAGATGGGCGCTCGATGCAAGGAAGGCCGGTCACGCGGGCACGCTCGACCCGGCGGCCTCCGGCCTGCTCGCCGTGGCGCTCGGCGAAGCCACGAAGACCATTCCCTATGTCACCGACGCATCAAAGGCCTACAAGTTCACGATACGCCTTGGCCAGGCAACTGACACGGATGACGCGGAAGGTGAGGTCATCGCCATTTCTGACGTGCGACCTGGCGACGAGGCCTTGCGGGCCGCACTTGCGGCGCTTGAAGGCGACATAGAGCAGGTTCCGCCCGCGTATTCCGCAATCAAGATTGACGGGAAACGCGCGTATGACCGGGCCAGGGCCGGCGAGGAGGTGCAGGTCGCGCCAAGACCCGTCCATGTCGAAAGCCTCAGCCTCGTCGATCGGCCCGACCCCGACCATGTCACCCTCGAAATGGTCAGCGGCAAGGGCGTGTACGTACGCTCCGTCGCGCGCGATCTCGGCCACGCGCTCGGCACCGAGGCTCACGTTGTCCGGCTGCGCCGCACGTGGTCCGGACCCTTTCATGTCAGCCACGCGGTCGCGTTCGACCGGATCGAGGCGCTGGCCCGGACCCCGGAGATTGACGAACTCATCCTTCCGCTCGAAACCGGCCTTGCGAATCTGGCGCAGGTCCAGGTCTCGGAGGAAGCGGCCGCCCGCATACGCAACGGCAGTCCCGGACCGGCCATCGCCTCCGATGCCGCTTTCGGCGAAAGATGCTGGGCGGCACATCGGGGAAATCCGGTTGCCGTCGGCACCTACATGTCAGGCGAGTTTCATCCTGAGCGGGTGTTCCGGCCATGAATCTCGTAACGCGACGCCACGACGACGGAAATCGGGCCAGCGAAGCGGTCTATTCGGCGTGCAAGAGGTACCGCTATTCGCTGACGCGCATCTGGAACCACGACGACCGCCGTCTTCTCTACATCATGCTGAATCCGTCGACGGCAACCGAGCGTGCGAACGATCCCACTGTCGAGCGTTGCGAGCGGCGCGCCCACATGCTTGGCTACGGCGGGTTCCGGGTCTGCAACCTGTTTGCCCTCCGCGAAACCGATCCGTCGCGGCTCAAGCGCGCACCCATGCCCGAAGGACCGGACAACAGGGCGCAGATTCTTGCCGCCGTTGACTGGGCTGACGACGTCCTTTGCGCCTGGGGAAATCACGGCGCACATCGCAGGCAGGGACTGTCCGTGCTCGAACTCCTCTCCGCGTCGTCGAAGCCCATGCTTGCCCTTGGCGTGACCGGCTCCGGGCATCCTCGGCATCCACTCTATGTCCCCTACCGGTCACGGCCCGGGCCGTGGCGTGAACATGCTGGTTCAGGATCGGGAGCTTCGCGAAAGTCCGATCCCTTTCGCGACAGACGGAAAGGTCCCTGAATCCTGGGCGGCTTCGCGACCGCTGCGTGAAGAAAGCCCTTTTCATCCTCGGTGGCGCCGACTATATGCGCGCATCCGACCTCCACGGGCCCTGCTGGACGACATCCCGGCTTGCGCCATGACCCGAAAAGGAGACCCCGATGTCGATCACCGCTGAAGAGAAGGCGCGTGTCATCAAGGAATATGGCACGAAAGAGGGCGACACCGGATCGCCCGAGGTTCAGGTTGCCATCTTGTCGTCACGGATCGCGACCCTGACCGAGCATTTCAAGACCCACAAGAAGGACAACCATTCGCGCCGCGGACTCCTGAAACTTGTCGCGCAGCGCCGAAAGCTCCTGGACTACGTGAAGCGCAAGGACGAGTCGCGCTACCTGGACCTCATCCGGCGGCTTGGCCTTCGCCGCTGACGCAACGTTGCAGCACGGAATTTGCGGCACCGCGGCACGTGTATGCCGCTACATTCGCCACGCCTGAACTTTCCTGAATCGAGGCATTCACAATCGCCCGGATGCTTGGCAATCTGGAAGCAACTCCGGAGGCCGTCCCCATGACGCTCAGCCGGCAAACGCCTGACGGCGACCTGCCCGACATCCGGGTGCCGCTTGACACGGTCTGCTTCATCATCGCCAAGTCGCGAGAATTCGACGTCAAGACCGCATCTTCCGACCCCGATGCATCACCGCTCGACGACGACGACATCGATGCTGCGGTTCTCGAGAACCGGCCATCGGACCCCGTTGAAGCCGAATTGAAGTCCTTCATCTCGGATCTGTCTGACGGAGCCCAGATCGATCTCGTTGCCATCATGTGGATGGGACGTGGCGACGGCCCGGACGGCTGGGCGGAGGCGAAGAACCTCGCATTCAGACAGCACAACGACCGCACCGCGGAATATCTCGTCGGAACCCCGCTTCTGCCAGACTACCTGGAGGAAGGCCCGGCCACCATCGGCCGAAGCTGCAGCGAATTCGAGGAAGTCAGCGTCTGAAGATCAGACGTCGATCGGAGCGTGGAGCATTGTCTCCGGAGTCACGATTCCACCGCGATCACCGATCGTGACCGCGCCGTAGCGTTGGGCGAATACGGGCGGCAAGGGGCGATCGCCCGGCATGCTCAGCCAAAGCCGCAGAAGGTGCCGTCTCCTTTCCGGCTCCGGCCAGTCCAAGAAGCCTGTCCGGTCGTGAAGCTGGCCATGGTTGTAGACGAACTGCATGTCGCCAGGCCGCAGCCGCATCGAGAGGTGAAGATCCGGATCGTTTGCCAGCCTGTCGAACATGTCCAGCGCCTCGACATGTTCCGGCGTCAGGCGCATCGCGTCCGGAAACCTGCTGGCGCTGTCAATGTACTGCCGCTGGTAGTAAACCGTCAGATGGCCTTCGTGCCAGGACAGGGGCGGGATCTCGGTATAGGGCTTCATCCCTGCCGGAATCTCACCGCGACGATCCGTCGCGACAGGGTCAAAGAGCAAGGCCAGCAACTCGGGCCGCTCCGCCAGCATCCTGTTGTAGATCGCCTCCGCGCTCACAAGAAGGCTGTCGCCCCCTTCCCTGGCTTCGCGCAGGCAAAGAAGCCCCACGACGTCCGCACTGTCGGTGTGAAACGTCTGCCGCGCACGGGTCTGGTAGATCCGGCTGTTCGGGTCATCAGGACTCGCCCCGAGATCGCGCACGTGACCGAGAACATGCCCCTGCGCGTTTTGCGAACGCGCCTTGCCCAAATGCGCGCCGATCCCGCAGAAAATCGTTGCGGCAAGGCGCTGGCCGTAGCCAGCGACCGGCAGGCCCCTGACCACCTCGAAGCCGCGGCCGTGCAGGAGGGTTTCCCTAAGCTGCGCAAGATGCCTGGAGAGTTGTGGCAAGGGGAAGTCGTCCGCCCTGACCTTTCCCGGATCGCCGCCCACGGAAAGGAATCGCCGCGCCGCGACCTCGATCTCGTCCACCTGTTCCTCGGTCAGGGTGACGGTCCAGTCGGTGCGGTCCCGCATCTCGCGGCCTGTCCACGCCGAGGGGCCGGAGAACGCGGGGGGCAGATGGTCCAGTTCCATGCCTGCTACCTGACAAGCCGCCCCGGCGAACGCAACGGCACAATGCGGCAACCGATGCCGCGACGCAACGAACCGGCACCGCAAGAAAGACCCGGAAATCCAACGGGAAGAGACGTTCGGCAATTTGCCGCCTCTCGAAGCCGCGGCAATTTCGTCACCGCCAGGAGAACCTGACCAATCGAGCTACGGTCAAGAACCTCCTTGGGCATCGGTCCTCCTATGCAAGCCGGTCAAGCACGTGATCCGCGATCATGGCGCTGACGCGGACATTGCTGTCCTTGGTGACGCCAGCGACATGCGGCGTCAGGACAAGATTATGGATTCCTGCGAAGACTTGTGCCGCGTCCCGGGTCAATGGCTCGGTCTCAAACACGTCGAGCGCCGCGCCTGCGATCTGCCCCTGATGCAGGGCTTCTGCCAGCGCGGCATCATCGACCACGCCGCCCCGGGCGGCATTGATCACCACGGCGCCGGTCTTCATCCGCGCCAGCCGATCTGCGTTGATCATGTGGCGGGTCTGGTCCGTCAGCGGGACGTGCAGGCTGATCACGTCCGCCTGCTCCATGACTTCGTCCAAACTGGCCGCTTGAGCGCCCTGCCATGCGGGGTGTTCAGGCGGGAGCATCGGGTCGAAGGCCATGACCTGCATGCCCAGCGCCCGCGCAAGTCGCGCGGTCTCTTGCCCGTTGGCGCCAAAGCCGATCAGCCCCAGCCGCCGCCCCGACGCCTCGCGCCCCGAGCAGTCTGCGCGCGGCCAATCGCCGACCAACATGCGCGCATTGGCCTGGTAGGCGCCCCTGAGCAAAGCCAGCGCATTCGCAACCACGTATTCGGCCACCGACAGAGCATTGGCGCCGATGGCCGGGAACACCTCGACACCCAGCGCCTTGCAGGCGTCAAGGTCGATGTTGTCGAGCCCCACGCCCAGCCGTCCGACCACTCTCAGCCTGGATGCCGCGTCCAGCAGCGCGGCGGTGACCTGGGTGCGATTGCGCACGATCAGCGCCTGGACACCGTCCACTCGGGAGGCCAGCTCCTCGGGCCGGTCTGCCAACTGAGGGGCATAGCTGGTTGGACGCGCCGCTTTCAGCCGCTCCACCGCCGCTTCATCCATGAACTCGGTGATCAGGATCATGCGGTGAGCCCGGCGACGCACATGTACTTGGTTTCGAGATAGTCGTCGAGACCCTGGCTTCCGCCTTCCTTGCCCATGCCGCTTTGCTTCAACCCGCCAAACGGTGCCTCGACGGTGGTGATCAACCCGGCATTGACGCCGATCAGGCCGTAGTCCAGTCCTTCGTTCAACCGGAATGCGCGGCCGAGATCGCGCGTGTATGCATATGCGGCGAGTCCGTATTCGGTGGCGTTGGCGGCTGCCATGGCCTCCTCTTCGCTGTCGAACCGGAACACCGCCGCAAGCGGTCCGAAGATCTCTTCGGTGGCAAAGCGCATGTCCTGCGTTGCGTTGGCAATCGTCGTCGGCTCGAAAAACGTGCCGCCGATGCCATGGCGTCGCCCGCCCTGGATGATGGCGCCGCCTTTCCCGGTGGCGTCGGCAATCAGCTCTTCAACCTTCCGGACCGCGGCTTCGTCGATCAGGGGGCCCTGCGTGACGCCCTCATCGACACCGTTGCCCACGACAAGGGCGGCCGTCGCGGCTTTCAGCTTGGAGACAAAGGCATCGTATACGCCTGCCTGCACGTAGAACCGGTTGGTGCAGACGCATGTCTGTCCTGCGTTGCGGTACTTGGCGATCATCGCGCCCTCGACAGCCGCGTCGAGATCGGCGTCGTCAAACACCAGGAAGGGCGCGTTGCCGCCAAGTTCCATCGACACTTTCTTTACCGTGTCTGCCGACTGCCGGATGAGTATCCTGCCAACCTCGGTCGAGCCGGTGAAGGTGACCTTGCGCACCGTCGGGCTGCCCATGATCGCCCCGCCGATGGCGCGGGCGGAACCGGTCAGGACATTCACCACCCCATCAGGAAAGCCCACGTCCTGACACAGCTTGCCCCAGACCAGGCCGGAATACGGGGTCGCGGTAGCCGGCTTGGCCACGATCGTGCAGCCCGCGGCCAGCGCAGGCCCAAGTTTGCGGGCGAGCATGGAAGACGGGAAATTCCACGGGGTAATTGCACCGACGACGCCCACGGGATGGCGCGTCACCAGAAGCTGCCGGTCACGCGTTGGCGACGGCACGATCTCGCCCTTGGCACGTCGGATTTCCTCGGCGAACCAGCGGATATAGGCTGCGCCTATTGAAATCTCGCCCCGCGCCTCGGGCAGGGGCTTGCCCTGTTCCGAGGTCAACAGGAGCGCAAGCGCCTCCTGATTGTCCATCAGCGCGTCATGCAGGTCCTGGAGCAAACGCACGCGCTGCGAAAGATCGCTGCGGGAATAGCTGTCAAATGCCCGCGCCGCGGCCTCGATCGCGCGTCCTGTCTCTTCGGCGCCGCAATTCGGCACGGTTCCGATGATCTCGCCCGTCGCGGGGTTCGTCACATCGATCTCTGAACCGCTTTCAGCACCGGTCCAAGCCCCGTCAATCAAGTTGACCTCAAGCAGCAAGCCGTTGAATTCGCTCATGTCGCTTCCTTTGAAATGAAAAATCGCCTGTGCTGGCGACAGGTCTTGCCAGGGCGCAGCATCGCCCAGGCAAGACCCCGGTGGTGGTTTGCGTCGAGCCAGATCTACGGTTCGATCGCGATGCCTTCAAGTGCGCACATGGGCTGGCCGCAAAGCGCCGGCAGATCAATGTCGATCCAGGCACCGCCACGCCCGCACCACTCGGACTGTTTCCCTTTGCGGATGTCAAAGCTCCAGGAGCGGCAGGCCCATGGCCCCGGCCACGCCGCGCAATGTTGCGCGGTGATCGCCATAGGCCAGCGCCATATGGTGTTCGAGCCTTGAGGCGATGACATCATCCAGCACCGCGCCAGCCCCACGTTCGAACCGCACCACACCAGAAGTGCCTGTAAACGCCATCGGGCGGCGCAGCATCTCGCCATGTCCCAGCACCATATGCGGGCGGCCCTTCGCCTGACTGATCCGCAGAAAGGTTACGGGGCCGGGCTTGAGCGTGAATTGAAGGAGCAGGGGCTGCTTTCGGTTGGTGTGGATGGTTGCTTCGGCCGGACCCTTCGGATCGCGCATGGAAAGCGGCGCCTGCCCGCAATGCCAGACCACGCCGGTATTGTCGCGAACGTCCATGTCGACCAGATCGG
>VXPN01000344.1 GCA_009839535.1 Boseongicola sp. SB0662_bin_57
GAGCCGACCGAGCTGCAGGAAAGGGCGTTCGAGCTGCTCGGGATGGACCCGGACCGCGGCGACTGCATAAGCGTGACAGCCTGAATTCGGCCGAAACCCCAGTCACGCATGGCCGAGACCGTCTTGGCGGCCGGTCAAGTTCCACCTAATCGAGTTCAATCCGGCAGTCAGGGAGGATCGCCCCGATCACGGACGGGTGCATGGAACTAAGCAGCCAGCTTGCAGGCACCGGACACGTCTGACATTGTCGCCCCGTCATGGGTGCGTTGATCGAAACGTGGCCGTGCCGATCGCGCGCGTCTTGGCGCCGTGGTCGCCCCCATCACGGGGCGTGGATTGAAACTGTGTGCGTGTGGCTTGCCACGGCATTGGAATGCGTCGTTCCCGTCACGGGGGGCGTGGATCGAAAGCTTCGCATGGACTCGCGTGCGAGATGGCCGAAGCGCGCGCCGGAAGCAGGGCGTCAGCCAGTAACACCTTTGGAAGGAACCCGACCACCGCGTTTGCCGTCGGAGGTCCCGGTCCAACGGGGATCACATTTCCATCCCGGCATTGCGCGATCCTCTGGGCCTTTCCAGTTCCGCGGCGCGTTCTGGTTCCGGCGCCTTCAGCCGCTCCGAATTCCGGCCCCTGTTTGCCACCCTGTCACGTGTGCTGCCGGGTCGCTCCAGCCTCCTCTTCGAACCGCGCTCGCCCGTGGCCGCCACTCGGGTCTCGCGGAGCGCCAGCGCCGCGCTTCCGCGCGGATTCAGCCTCTTGGGGACGCTCACCGCGCGGAGGGCCGGCTACGAAGGGCCGGGACGGTCGCCAACAAACGTCGTCGGCGGCCTCTCGTGGTGAGAGGACACGACGCGCTCCTTCCGCGTCTCCGCGCTCAGGCGGGATCTCATCATCCGGGGCTTCAGCCCGCAGCTTTCCGTCACGCACGGGCGGCGCGAAAGCGACACGTAGCAGGCCGACTACCGGCGCACCGGGGCGGAGCTCAGATTCGTGCGACAGTTCTGAGCGGACAGGATTCGGCGCCAGCCAAGGAGGGCCGACAGATGAAAGCCGCTTCGAGCCTGCCTTTCGCGACGCTTGCGCTGGCCGCATGCACGGCTGGCCAGGAACTGGACGACGGCTCTTTCCGGCACGAAAGGAATTCGGAGTACGATTGCCTGCGCGCTTATCGCGAGCCGTCGGGGCGAAGGATGGCGAAGGCCACCTCCCACCGGCCGTGACGCAAAGGCGCGGCCGACGTCCCAATCTGTGCGTCTACCGTAACCGTGGCTGTTTGGGTCGCCTGAGCGCCGCTATGCTCGTCCGCCGACGCCGTCGAAACGATCAACAGATCGTTCATGGTGGCTCCAAAGAGATGCGATGCTAGGTTCAAGCCAGCACGCATGCGAATCCCCTTCATTCTCTGTGACTTGCCCCTGCCCAGAGTGCCACAGGCCCGCAAGGGTTCCATTGGAGTGGTAGGGCGGCGACAAAGGGTTTCCGCGGATGTTGCCTTGCGCCAAGGCGTTCGGTTTCCACAAACCAAGAAACCTGCGCATCTCGGGACAGGCTGCGCACCCAGCAGGTGACCCGAAAAAGAAAGGGCGGCCCCTAGGCCGCCCTCTCCGAAATTCATGTCCTTTCAGGCTGCATCAGTCTTTGGTCGTGGCGTAAGCTCCGGCCGCGTCCCCGTCAGAGAAGTGGGCGGAAAAGCCTCCAAAGATGCCCGTCGGACGCTTGGTGGCGTCTGTGCCGTAGGCTTGGGCGGTCCACGTACCGTCGCGACCACCTGTTACCGTCACTCCCGTGGCGTCCGAACCCCGTTGGAGCGTCGCTTCACCCAGATTCACTACCCAGCCTGAATTGACGGCTCCGCCGGCAAAATTGTTGACCTTGCCGGTGACAGTTGGAGTGGCCCCGAACGACGCGTTGAGTGTCACGTCGGCTGTGAACCGTCCGCTGTCGGTGGTCTTGCTTTCGCCCGAACCCTGCGTGCGGACCGACATCCCGACGGCACCTCCCGAATAGGTCGCCTTGTTGCCGTCATCAATGCCGTCCAGACCTGAAGCGAGTCCCAACGCAGCATCCGCAGTAGCCACATTAGTGCCCGTAGCACCTGCTGCGGTGCTGTCTGAAATGTTGGCAAATCTGCGGACGGACCAGTTACCATCGACGTCGACGGTTAGCCAATGCCCATACGTTGCGTATATGGAATCAGCCACGTAGGGGTTAGCCACGCGTGTTGCATTGTCCGTGTTGCGAACCCAGTGGGTACCGGTCGTTGTTGGGGCGAAGTACCAACTCCCATCGAGCTTGTTGTCGTCCGTAACCTTGCACGTCCCGAGGCAATGGACGGTTCCCGGAATGCCCATGTAGTTGGCGGTGGGGTGCGAAGAGCCGTCAGCAATCGTGCCGTCCGGCCGGTCGGTGTCAGTAGCCCAGACCTTCGCCGTCGCCATGCCGGCAACCGAGGCAACTTTCACTCCTGCGTTATTGGTACCGATCGGCATGGACATGACGCTGCCACCACCGCCCTTGACGATCTCTTCCCAAGTCATGCCCCGGGAGTCGTCCATGACGACCTTGAGCGCTGCAGGAACTGTGCCGGCTGGCGCATCTGGGCCAAACGGATGCCGCGCAGCGTTAGCTAGCGCCAGCGCATCGGCGATATCCATGCCAACCTCATTGGCCTTGGACCGCGGGGTTCCTTTCTTGTCGGCACCCTTGACCGATGCAACAGCAGCTTCCAGGTCAACGCCTGTGCTGATGCCCTTGATGGCGGTAACGTACTTTTCGGCATTCTTGATCGCACGGTCGACCGACGCCATCAGCGTGGCTTTGTGCGGATGAGTGTCCGGAAGCATCATGACAGCAGTCTTGGCGTCCTTGGCGTCCTGCAGAGCAGTTTCTGCATTCTCAAGGGCCGTGCCAACGTCCATTTCAGCTTTCAGAATCGCCTGGGCGGCCATCATCGCAGCCCCTGAATCGCCGGCGACTTCGGTCGTCGTCAGCATATCGTCGTACTTCATTGCGTTCTTCAGGGCGGCATCTGCCATGCCGTTGGCCGTCATGGCGGCGTTCTCGGCGCTCTGAATGTCCAACGAGAGCTGCTCGACAGAGGCTGGCGGCGGTGGCTCCGTGGGCTCAGGCGGCGTCGTCGTCGTGTCGTCGCTGCCGCCCCCCCCACAGCCTGCCAATGCCAGCACTGCCACAAGCAGGGCAGCCGGCAGTAGTTTCAAGTTCGAGTTCATGTGCTTTGCTCCTTGCTAAGCGTTTGTTGGTTCGCAGGCCAGGGCCCGCATGAAGGTTGAAGGGTTGACTAGAAGCCCATCGCCAAGCCGAGAGACCAGGTGTCTTCGTCGGTGTCGTCGGCATTCTGGGAGTTGCCGTAGCCGAACTGGATCTTGGCTCCGCCACCCAGATCGTATTGGGCCGCCACACCGAAGCCGGACTGTTCCATGTCCCCAACGTCCTTCTGGCCGAAGTTGACGTTGACCGACGTAGCGCCTGTCGAGTATGTCGCGCCAACGCCCAAGTGAGTGGTGTCGTCACCCACATCGTTGCTCAACCGGGAATAGTTCAGCGCGCCGCTGATGTCGCCGAAGGCGGCAGTGACGCTCGCGCCGGAAATGCTGGCGTTGTCATGCGTCTGGAAACCGACGCCAAGGCCGACATCGCCGAAGCCTCCCGTGACGCCGACACCGATGATGTCGCCGTTGCTGCCGCCATCTTCCTGCTCAAACGAGATCGCAACACCCAAGTCTCCGAACGAGTTGTCGTAGCGCAGGATCTGACCGTCGTTACCGCCGTTGCCGTCAAGGCCGCTGTTGCCATCGAATCCGGCGTGCCCAGTGTGGTTGTCCGCAATCGCGCCAGCACCGCCGACATCACCCAATCAAAGCCGCCATTAATATCACCCAAAGTGACGTTTCCGAATAGACCCTTGACGTATGCCGCAACACCAGCGTCGTCGCCGCCTACGTCACCGGCGTTCTCGTCAAGATCAACCGCCGTGCCGAAGGTCAGGCCGGCGTCGGTCATGGCTTCCATCTTGAAGGTGACGTCGACGTCCTGATGGAACATGGCGTCGCCACTGCCGTCGTCGGCGACTCCCATTTCGGCCGAACCAGAGAGCGTGACGCCCTGTGCGTAGGCTGCGCCCGACATCGTCACGATTGCCGTAGTCGCAAGAAGTGTCCTCTTCATCGTTATTTCCTCTTTCTGATCTATCGTTTGTGTTCAGGCAGGCCATGCAGAATTCCAATCAGCCTTGACCCGCACGACCGTTCAAATTTAATTCGATGCAGATGTAAAGTTTGCTGGCACGATGCACAAACTATGGTGGTACAGGAGTTGCAAATCGGCAACAACTGTCTGCAGCTCGCCCTGCCGTGTTGCAGGTCGGTGGAGCGCTTTTGCTGAGAGGCTTTCCTCACATCTGAACTAGGGTGGGGGCACTTGTCTTGAGGCCTGACGCCACACGGGCCTTCGGCGAGCTTGTGCTTTCGGCGGTGGCCCCAACCTCTCGACAGTCTGTGTGTTCATGCTTTCCGACTCCGTGCCTTCCTTGCGTGTTCTGACAGTGCGCAGCTTTCGCACATGAGCTTGCCCAGTCTCGGCGGCGACAATCCGCAAGAAGTGCACTTCCCGAACACCGCATGTTCGGTCTTCTTCGCCCGTTTTCGTGCGTTGTGTTCATCTGTCCGTGCACGACTACGTCTGGCGTGGCGGCAAGCGGGAAATGCCACGTTCGGTGCAGTCGTTCAACATTCGGGTCAGGCTCTTTTGGGGCGACAATGGCATTCGGCTTGCATGGATTGATCGGGAGCATTGCAGGCAAACGGATTGTGACAGTCGCCGGAATTCTCGTCGCGGCGGCCATCGTGGCCGGTTCGATTGTCGGTCTGGGCGAGGACACGTGATCGCGGAAATTCCTGGACTGCCTCGAAAGAGAGAGCTTCGAGGACGACCCACAGTCGAGGCTGAGCAACTTGTCGGAGACCGTCAACGTGTGCTCCCGGCATCTGGAACAAGGAGAGACGTTGGCCAGCGCTGTCAAGAGGAACTTCGACCTGGCCGCCGAATTCCGGCGTCATCGCGAGAGCGACGGGCCAATGACAGATCGTGCGTACAGGACAAACCGGCGCCATCTGGATCCGAACGGCACGGACCACATGAAGGTCTACGCAAGATACTACAAGGTTAACATTCTTGTGTTCACCCAGTACAGGCTGGTCGTGAAAGTGTTCACGAAACGCGGCGAGACCCGGGAAACGGTGACAGCGTTTCTGCGTTTCGACAGCCTTTGATACGTGAAACGGCGACCTGTCGATGGCCAGCGAAGGGCAAGAGCGAACAGAGGTCAGGCACGAGGGAGTTTTCCCCGACTCGCGACTGAGGATCCACGAGATGCAGACGCGGCGCCGTCCGGGGCATTCGCCCATTCCTGCAGGACGGGCATGACCGCATCGGGAGGCAGCCATCGAAAGCGGTTTGGGCAGATGGACCGGCGGCATGACAAGGAACCGGCTTGCCGCGATCGCCACGCTCGTTCGGCCCTCGGGGCAAGTGCCGGTCCGGCGATCAGGCTGTTCAATGACTGCAGGAAGGCGCTGCAGTATCGCGGTCAGGCGCAAGGGACGGAAGCTCCGGTGACGGTCCGGGAAGGACCCCGAGCCCGAACATCTGACCGGGAGTCTGGCCGCATCGCGCAGACCGGTGAGTTCGAGAAGCTGTGTTGCGAAATCGTGCCAAGGTCACGTGATTCTGATCACGGGGCGACATGACAATGTCAGACCACTTCAGCCACGAACAGTGCCAGCCCGTTGGCCAAGACTCTTGATGTCCCGACAGCACGAACTTTTCGAATGGCCGCTCACTGCATTCCTGTCTGGCCGGTGCTTTCGATGATATCCGTTGGCACAGTGTGATGGATGTCGCAGATGACGAATTCGGGAAGCTTGCGGCAAAGCCCGGATCCCGCATTCCTGGCCCCAGACGGAAGACCCAGATGGCATCTGGTGAATTTCGACATCAGAACTCGCCTGCTGGAACGAACGTGTTCTTCGCGCACTCGGATCATTGGAATGGGGCGACCTGTCAGACCGGAGCGCCGGGCGCTCGGCACTGTGCCACTGACGCTTGATTTTGTCGGAAGGTTCGCCATGTGGCACAAACCGGCCCGCTGCTGCGAACTGCAACGTAAGGTGCCATTGTTCGTCATGCTGGCGCAATGCCAAGCGGCTGACCGTTGGCCCCGTACTGGTTGGCGACTGAGTGCAGGAGAAGACCGGCGCGGGCAGATCTTGAAACAAATCTTAGGAGCATCTGCGATGCCTTCCAATCGAATTTTCCGCCTGACAAAACGGACCGTCGATGCCATCAAGGCGAACGGTGCCGACACCGTCTACTGGGACGGCAAGCTGACCGGCTTCGGGCTTCGGGTGCGCAAGTCCGGGCGCAAGTACTACGTCGTGCAGACTCGGGTCGATGGCAGGCTCCGCTGGTTCACGATTGGTCCGCACGGACCGATTGCTCCAGACGAGGCCAGGACGAAAGCGCTGGAGATACTTGCCGACGCGAAGAAGGGCGTGGATGCACGCGCCTCCGGGACGCGCCACGACAACCAGTGGAGAGTGTCCGATTTGTGCAGGCGATTCCTCGACGAGTACGTGCCGAACCATTGCAAGCCGAGGACGCAGGCGGAGTACGCGCGGCTGGTGACGCTGTTCATCGCACCGACGATCGGGGAGATGGGGATTTCGGACGTGCAGCGCAAGGATGTCGCCGCGCTGCATCACGATCTTCGCGCCCATCCCTTCCAGGCCAACCGGACGCTCAGCGTGCTTTCGAAGATGTTCTCTCTCGCCGAGGTCTGGGGTTGGCGACCGGACGGCTCCAACCCGTGCCGGCACGTCAGCCGCTACAAGGAGCGCGAGCGCTTTCTTTCGGAGGAGGAGACCGCACGACTGGGCGTAGTGCTGCGCGAGTTCGAGGACGACATGCCGTCGGCCGTCGCGGCGTTCCGGCTGCTGCTGCTCACCGGCTGCCGCATGTCGGAGATACGCGACCTCAGGTGGGAGCATGTCAAGGCGAACTGCATCGAGCTGCCCGACGCCAAGACCGGCGGCCGCGCCGTGCCCCTGGGTCCCGAGGCGAGGGCCGTGCTTGACGGCATCCGGCGCGAGGAGGGCAATCCATGGGTCATCGCGGGACGCCGGCGCGGCACCCGTCTCGCCGACCTGCAGCGCCCGTGGCAGCGCATACGCAAGCGGGCCGGGCTGGATGACGTGCGCATCCACGACCTGCGCCACACGTACGCCTCCCGGGCGCTGGCGCTCGGCGAGAGCCTGACCATGATCGGAAAGCTGCTTGGCCACACCCAGGTGCAGACGACGGCACGCTACGCCCACCTCGCGCGGGACTCGATCCAGAGCGCGGCGTCACGGATTACGGGAAGCATCGGCGTCGACCTCCTGGACGATCGCCATGGCGGACCCGGAAAGGGCTCCGATGAGCGCCGACGAGCAATGGCAAGGTAGGGAGCGTCATTTCAGGCCGGCGAATCCGGACCGGGACGGCCGCGAAGTGCCGGGCCGCGATGTGCATGTTGTCGACACGGCGCCGCGGACCGCGAGCCAGTCGCGAGGAAGGACCGGCGGCACGCATTCGCGCAATGAATGGAATTCGAAGTGACGACAGTTTCCAAGCACTCGAAATAGAGGATCCGTTGCGGCATTCGGCGCCATTGGCGATGCTTGTCGGGAGCCTTCACGAGTTGCAAGTCACGAGCGGAATCGTGGACGAGGTCACTTCAGCTCTGAACGGGGCGGACCCTGACAAGGATTTGCGTCGAGTTGATCCCTGCACGAGCCCAAGTGTCCGTAAATCTGCGCGTCGGACTGGCAAACCATTGGCAAGCCATTGGCAAACAAGTTGCGTCGAATCCGAGGTGCTTCAGGTCACGTTGCGTCATGGCAACATCCATGCAGGACAAAGAAAAAAGGCCTTTGGCGACTTTTTATCTCGCAGTCACGAGCATCGCGGAAGTGGCTTCTGACGATAGATCAGAAAGAGGAAAAGACCATGAAAAGAGTTCTTTTGGCTTCAACCGCGCTCGTAATGTCGGCCGGCATCGCAGCCGCCGAAGTATCGGTTGGTGGTGATGGACGCATGGGTGTGGTCGCCACAAATGGTGGCGATGTCGGCTTTAACAGCCGTGTCCGCATCACATTCACGGCTACGGGCGAGACGGACAACGGCCTGACGTTCGGCGGCACGATCCGTGTCGACAACGGAGCCGCGACGACCAATGCGATTGGTGCGGACGGAGAGCCTACGCAGAATCCCAAAGGCACTGCCCTATTGAACACCGGTGGAGGCGTGAACGGCGCTGCCGGCAGCGTCAACGTCGCTGGCGCGTTCGGCACCATCTCCATGGGCGACGTTAGCGGAGCTCCAGAAGCAGCAGTTGGCGATGCAAACCAACGCAGCCTGACGGGCCTGGGATGGCACAACGAACTCGCCTACTTGTCGAATTCCGGCAAACCAGCGGCCCGCTGGGATTACACGATGGGTGATCTCACAATAAGCGCTTCTGCCGACAATCCTGGGCCGGCAGGTGATCAGGCTCTGGGTGGATCCGTCGCTTACTCCATCGGCGATGTTGGATTTGGACTCGGCATCGAAAGAAATGGCGACGACACTCATACGGCTGCCGGCGTCAGCGCCACACTCGGCGATGCCAGCGTAAAACTGGTCTACGGTTCGAAAGAGGACGATGACGGTAGCGTTGGCGCTGGGGATGATCAGTACGCAGCTTCCGGAACCTTTGTTTCGGGTTCAGCCACCTTCACGGCCTTCATGGCGAGAAACTTCGCTGAACAAGATCACTTCGGCATCAGTGCTTCTTTCGATCTGGGCGGAAGTGCCTCGATCAAGGGCGGCTTTGTTGACGGAGACAGCCTGACGGGCGGTGCGAGCTTCGATCTCGGCATCGCGATGGGCTTCTAGTCAACCCTTCAACCTTCATGCGGGCCTTAGCCCGCGAACCAACAAACGCTTAGTAAGGAGCAAAGCACATGAAAGCGAATTGGAAACTACTGCCGGCTGCCCTGACTGTGGCAATGCTGGCATTGGCAGGTTGCGGAGGCGGTAGCGACACTGCGCCCACCACACCCACCGATCCCACCACACCAGCTCCGCCGGAACCAACCGCTCTGGAAAACGCATCCGACGCACAGGCCAATGCACTTGCCGCGAAAGCGCAAGCCGAGATGCTGCTCAAGAACGCCGTCGCCGCATCCAAGAAGCTGGGGACGAAAGCAGTGGACGGCAGTTCGAAGATGGCGAGTGACAACGCGACTCTCGTCCTGATGGCCGAGGCCGCCATAATGGCCGAACACACCAAGGCCATGACGGCGCACATGGCGGCCCAAGCGGCGCACACGGCGGCGCCTGCTGCACAGAAGGCCCGCATCGCCGCCATGGTCATGGCGGCCAAGGATGCAATGGACGCAATCAAGGCGATTCTGGACGCCAAGGATACCGCTGGCACTGTAGATGATAACTTGGCGGAAGCAGTCGCGCGCGTGAAGACTGGAGCGAAAACCACCGACACCGACGCCATGATCGCGCAGGCCAAGGCCAAGGCAGTCGCTACCGCAATCGCCGCGGCGATCAAGGCCCAGATTCCTGCTCCCACAGCAACTCCGCCGGTAACATTGGACCTTACCGCCAGTTCCACAGGCGCGCCGGCAGGTGCGGTGATGAAGGCCGGGCTGGTTGGCATGACCTTCGCGGAGATCGCGGGCGGCAACGTCAAGCTCGCAACGAGCATCAAGGACTTCAAGAGCGGGGCTGATCCCGCCACGTCCACCGCCTTCACTCTGCCTGCTGCTGGAGCAACAACGCCGATAACAGATACGGCAACCGATGCCACCTATATGGGCATTCCGGGTGCACTCTCTTGTCTGGCAGGCGAAACGTGCAGTTTCGACAGCACCGGCAAAATCACTGGAGCTGTTAACTTCACGCCGAGCAGCCAGACCACCCTTTGGGCCCAAGCGACCTATGGCGGGGATTACAAGTCCGTGACTAACGCCGCCACCTATGGCCACTGGCTGAATACCGCCGGCACCGCCGTCATGCTCCACGCCAACAGCCTAAGCACAGGTCTTGATTGGACACGTGCCGCCACCTCGACCACCGTCACGACGGCAAAATACACGGGCAAGGCCGGAGGATACTCGGAAAAGACCACGGGCACCGGCGCGGCTGCGACACGCGCGTCCGGAATGTTCACTGCCGATGTCACGCTGAACGCGAGCTTTGGCGCGGCCGCTGCCGATGCACGGCTCGGTGGCTCGATCAGCAACTTTGCCGGAGGCGCTCACGTCGACACAGACTGGCATGTCTCCTTGGCAGAACAAACCGACGCCACTAATGGCTTCGCCGCCGGTACGGTGGACATCACGAAGAACCAGGCTGGCCGGGAAGATGCCATCAGCGGTGGCTGGCAGGCCTTCGGCTATGGTGAAACCGGAAAGAACCCGAGCGGCTTCGTCGGCATTTTCAGTGCCGATTTCGACAACGGATCGTCCGCCGGAAGCTTCGAGACCAGCAAGAGCGCGAACTGATTCGCCAGCTGGTTCGAAAAACAAGGCCCCGGCGCATGCGCCGGGGCCTTTCGTTGTAGCTGGGGACCAAAGTTCGGAGGCCACGCGACTGATTGGTCCTGTCTTCGATCTGATTTGTCCAAGTTGAAATACCGCGACTGTCGGGTGGCTTCTCAATCGGGGCCGCGAATCCAGACGGGGAGTTGGGATGACCGGGAAAGCAGATGAAGCTCCGCAGACTCGTGCCGGATTGAAGCTAATATTTCCACCAAGTAGGCGGCAGGAGTCGGTGATCGTCACTGTCGATGAAGTGCAGCGGTTTTCTGGAGGCGAATTTGCCCGGCGCGCGATTCCTGCATGGAATTCATGATGCCTCGAACCTGTTCTCCTTGATGTTGGTTCCGGGTGGGCGGGATGAGACGCCACCGCGTGGGGGGTTTAGGGGTGGACCAACCCGGGCGGGTCATGCAAAGCGGGGTTGGATAAATAGAGAAAAAGGTTTAGCGTT
>VXPN01000382.1 GCA_009839535.1 Boseongicola sp. SB0662_bin_57
CATGCGAACCGTAAGGGATTGACCATGTCCCAGGGCGCAGACCCCCGTTTTCCGGTCTGGACAGGGCGCTGAAACGGCCTTTCTCGTCGAGCTGAGGACCGTTCGCACGTGTCATCACCCGCGAGCGGCCTCAGGGACGTCCTTTCCCGGGATCCACGTGGCAAGCTGACCGATTGGGCCATTCGAGAGCGCGGACCGAAAGGCAGGTCATCGAGCGCGCCGCGCAAGACTGGCGTGGTGTCGAGATCAGCGTCGGCGCTCAGGATTCTCAATGCAACGGCCCTACCATGGTGATTTTGGAAAAACACAGCGTGATATGAATGTTGTTCCGTAACCGTTCCGAATTCAATGGCAATTGGCAAGGCCGCCCGAAGCATTCGCCCGTTCCAGGCGTCCTGTGTCGTCCGGATGCGCGCGGCAGCATGACGTCCGCGGGCATCGCCTTCACACGCGGCCCGGAAGCGGCGATGAGGGAGCCGCAAGCGAGGCGCGCGATGGTCGGGGACGCGACGAGCGAACCGATCCCTCGGCATCTGAAAGCGCGCAGGGAAGACGCGAAGAGCGCCTGGCTGGGCCGGCATGTGCTACAGGTGGTCCGGCGACTGCCGATGACGATTGAATGCAGGAGGGTTTGATGAGCGGAACGCCCAATGACGATCTGGCGTGACGCTGGGCCGGGCTGCCATTGCCGATCCGGCCCGCGCAAGGCGGCACGGAACTTTCGAGCGAGGCTGTCGTTGCGCAGGGGACTGCTGCAGAGCCGGCGCTGAGCGACTGCCTGCACGTCTTGCGTTGATCCATCCCGGCCGGATCACCTCAAGGTGCCAGAAACGCCCGGTCGATCGGCAGGTTGCGCCTGGCGCCAGCTTCACCTTGGATCACCAGCGACGTGTCGCTCAGACGAATGTCTGCAACCGGTTCGCCTGTCGGCCAGCAAATGGCGCCCATGACATGCCTGACGTCGACGCTGCCGTCCGGCTCGAGCGACAGCCCGCCAGGACCGCACAGCGCCGATTCGTCCGAGAGACCCAGCATGTGCGATGCCGCGCCTTCCTCGACACCCAGGCAGCCGCAATGTCGGCCGTTCCACGGCGGGTAGTCGCGGCCGCCATTGGAATGCCACAGCATCGTCATCGGCAGTTGCCGCGGGTTTCGGAGGGAGAGAAACAGGTCGCCGCTTGCAGGGCGAGACACGGCCGTCCAACCTAGTTCGTGTCCGCCTTCTTCGATGCCGATCACGAAGTCCTCGTGTCGCGGGTTCCAGGGATACATGGTCAGGTCAACATCGCCCGTGAAACCCGGAAACGCCTTTGGCGAGTTGCATTTCGCGGGGTATTTCAAGGCCGATCTGCCTCTGGCCGGATCGCTTTCCTGAGGGTCTTTCGGCGTTTCCCACCATGCCTTGGGCGATGTCCGGATGATCCCGCCACGAGGCAGGGAAAGATTGGCGTGATTGGCGACAGGAACGCGCCCGTTGCCACCCGTGAACTTGTGACTTTGGTAGACGAAGGGATGGCCATCGCGCAGGATCAGTTCCTTGACCAGCCGGGCGCCATGAACCCGCCTTCGCAAAGCGGCACGCAGCACGCGGCTTTCCTTCCTTTCAATGACCCAGGCGGAATTTGCGGGCCAGCCATGTAACGGGGAGTCGCCTTCGCGGGCGGCAAACGGGGCGCAGAAGAAGTCGCCGCCCAGCGCAGTCAGGTGCGGCGCGGTATCGGGCGGCAAAGCCTCGTCGGCGCCGACCCACGGCGCACGATGAAGCGGCGTGACTTCGACTCCGCTTTCAGTGACGGCGAAGCGCTCGATGAGCCCGATCCGGCGGTCGAAGGACAGCTCTATGCCCTTCGCCAATATCTTGGTCATGTCGGCAGTTCTTCGCTGGAGACGATGCCTTCCGCGTCCGGAATGCCGGAACGTCCCGGACTTCGGGCATCGGCCACGAGTTCATCGCGTCGCATGACGACCATTCGGTCAACAGCCTGAAATGCGTGGCGAATGCTGTGCGTGATGAAAGCGCAGGCGTCACCGGATTCCCGGATCTCGCGAACACGGCGAAGGCCCCTTGGGTTTTCGCCGGCGGCGAGGTCGTTCATCGGCGCGTCAAGGGCAATCAGGTCGCTCTCCAAGTGCATGGCCTTGCGATTGCGATGGCCTGAAGCTCGCCGCGCGAATGTCCGGTCGCCGTGATCCCGGCGGATCAAGCCTTCCTTCTCGATTGCCTCGGTCGTGCAGGCGCTTGGCCGGGGCACGGCGGCGCCCGTCGTTCCGGAACGGCTCCGTCATCCTGTGGTGTCCCGAAATGTCACGGCCTGATGCAGGTCCTCCCTGTAAGGTCGGGCAGTGGGTGGCAGCTCCTTTCGCAGGTAGTAGCCGGGTTCGCGTCGCTGCCGCATCACGGCAGTCATCATCTCGCGATAGGCGTCCCAAAGCGAGGTGTTCGGCGGCGGAAGGTCATCCTTGATCGCTTCGTGCAGAGCAGGCAGCGCATGGTAGGGAACCATCGGGAACATGTGATGCTCGATGTGATAGTTCATGTTCCAGTAGAGCCAGCGTGATACCGGATTGAGGTAGAGCGTGCGCGAATTGAGCCGGTGGTCGATCACGTCCTCGGCCAGCCCGCCGTGCTGCAGAAGCCCGGTCATCACGAAATGCCAGCACCCGTAGATCCGCGGGCCGCCAATCAGGAGAAGCGGGATGGCGGACATCCATCCCGTCCCGCCAGCCAACATCCCGAAGGAGACGGCTGCAACGAGGGCGTAGACACACATGTGAACGCGCGCCCAGAACACCGCACCGGGCCACTCGCTTTCCGGGATGTAGTCCCTTTCGTCCGGGGAAAGCGCGCCAAGGGCGTTTCGCGCCAGGACCAGGAACGAACTCCAAGTGTCCCAGATGCCGAAATAGGCAAGAGCCTTCAAGGTCAGGTTGATCGGATGCATCCACACGATTTCCGGGTCGCGCCCGACAATGATTGTGTCAGTATGGTGGCGGGCGTGACTCCAGCGCCAGTTCACCGGGTTCCGCATGATCTGAAAGGACGCAACGTGATAGACCACGTCGTTCATCCAGCGGGTCCGGAAGGCGGTGCCATGGCCGCATTCGTGCCAACGGCTGTCGCAGGCCGAGCCGTAGATCACTCCGTAGGCAAGCCAGAAGGGCAGTGCGACCCAACTGCCCCAGAAATAGATTCCGCCGGTGGCGAAGACGGCATGCAGTGCGGCCCAGACCAGCGAGTCCCGGACCGCGGGCCCGTCGCGGCGTTTCATCAGGGTCTTCATGGTCTTGCGCGAAAGCGCGCTGTGATACCACTCTGCCGCGGCAAGCCCCGCTTCGATGGCGTGTTTCGAGGACGGGCCCGTCAGCGAATAGTCCCTGGCCGATTGAGCGTGGTTCCGCAGTGATGCCGTGTCCGCCATTCTTCCCCTGATCTGGACAGGTGCCCTCGGCACCCCTGGTCGCCTGCTGCTCGTGGAAGGATCGCGATTCGGCCATCATGTCACAAGCGGCGAGACCATCAGATTCCATCATGGGCACACTGGTCCGCCAGACCTGCAGCCTGGCTCAAGATGCCATTTGCCTCAATATGCCATATGTTGCCGTGATTCCACATAATGCGCCGAAGAAGCGCATTATGTTGCGTGCAATCATGACCCTCCATTCTGGCTCCCGATGCAATGAAACATGCAGGTCTTTCTCCGAACTTGCCGGCCTGGCGACCCGCTTGATGGAATCTGATGTACGCAATGCAAGACAACCCCGGATCTTTTTGAGACTTTCGAATGGCAGACACAAACTTTGGAAGGGAACCCGGTCGCATGGGCCGCGCAACGATTGCCGACATCGCGGAATGGGCCGGCGTTTCGCCTGCCACGGTGGACCGCGCGCTCAATGGCCGCGCCGGCGTGAGCGCGCCGAACAGGCAGCGTGTCATGCGCGCCGCACGCGATCTTGGCTATCTGCCGCTGGAAGGCATGGTGCCGTTGCCGTCCCGCGCCGCCCGGCTGGAATTCCTGATTCCGCATTCCAGGAACGCCTTCATGCGCGACGTTGCGGAGAGCATTCAGCTTTGCGCACAGACGCAGCCGCTGGTGAAGAGCTGCAACATACTCTGGCTTGACGGCATCGGGCCGGATTCCTTCATTGCCGCACTGGATCGCGTTGCCCTCAACACCGAAGGCGTCGGCGTCATCACGACCGATCATCCGCGCACAAGGGATGCGATCCGGCGGCTCTGCGAATCCGGCGTCCGCGTCGTGACCTTGGCATCTGACGTGCTGTCGACGCCGCGGTCCTCCTATGTCGGCATCGACAACCGGATTGCAGGCAGGACGGCCGGCCAGATTGTCGGCATGCTGGTCGGTCGGCCTGAAGGCGCGGTGGCGGTGTTTTGCGGCAGTCGTGCGTTTCATGGCCATCAGGAGCGCGAGGCCGGCTTCCTCGCCTTCATGGGCGAGCATCATCCCGGGCTTGAAATCCTGCCGACGATCGAAACCGGGGAAGACAGTGCCAAGCTTCGAACCGAGTTGGCCAAGCTGCTTCGAACCGTGCCGGATCTTCTCGCGGTATATTGCGTGGGCGCTGGCCGGAAGGGTGTCGTCGAGGCCTTGGAAGACCGGCAGGATCGGCCCCGCATCGTGATGCACGACCTTACAAGGAACTCGCGGTCCTGGCTTGTGGAGGATCGTATCGACGCCGTGATCGACCAGAACGCGCGCGCTGTCGGCGAGCAGGCGGTGTTTCACTTGCTCGGGGCGATTGCGTCCGGTCCCTCGATCCTGCCGCTGACCCATATTGAACCCCGCATTGTCCTGCGCGAGAACATTCCCAAGGGCCGATTGACATGAAGGCGATCCCTGAAGAACCGTCCGTTGCCGTCATTGGGGCGGCAAGCGGGACTGGCCGCGCGAAGGCAATTGACGTCGTCGTGTCGAGTGCCGACGCCCTGCCGCTGGCGGACTTGAAAGCCGCTGGCCTGAAGCGCATCTCGGAGCGCTTGCCAGCGCTGCCGGCATCACGGCGGGCGCGAGCCTTGCGGATGGCGGGTTGCACGACCGGGATGCGTCTTTTGCGACCAACTGCAGGCGCGCCGGCCCTTTGTTCCCCGCTCCAGCGGGAAATGCCGAAGTCTGCCTCACGACGTGGCAGCGGGATCTGGTGTGTGTCGAAAACCTCCTTGCGAAGCAGCCACGACGCTGAAAGGCTTGACGGTGGAGGGGGATGGGATGCGAAATGCCGTCACCTGCATTTCTGCCGGAAGAGAGGTTCCGGTGACCGGGGCGAGGCCGGACGGCTTCGGCGCAGCCATTGCGCGTGCCTTTCACGATGCTGTCGCGAATGCCGTCATCGCCAGGCGCGGGGAGATGGCTGAATGACAATCGGCGTGGCGATCATCGGCACTGGTTTCATTGGCAGCGTGCATCTGGCTGCCGTTCGGAGATTGGGCCTGGACGTTCGAGGCGTGCTGGGAAGCAGCGCGGACCGCGGGGCCGCCCGGGCGGCGGAGCTCGGTGTGGGCCGCGCCTATGCCGACCTCGACGAACTCGTCGCCGACGGCAGCGCCTCGGTCGTGCATGTCACTTCCCCGAACAATGCACATTTTCCTCAGGTGAAGGCGCTCTTGCAGGCTGGCAAGCACGTGATCTGCGAAAAGCCGTTGGCGGTCACGGCGGCGCAGTCTGCAGAACTGGCGGAGATCGCGCGGACAAGCGACTGCGTTGCGGCGGTTTGCTACAACATCCGCTTCTATCCGCTGAACCAGCACGCCCATCGTTTGGTGGCGGATGGCGAATTGGGCGATATCCGGTTCGTGACCGGACACTACCATCAGGACTGGCTTGCCAAGCCGACCGACTGGAACTGGCGGCTCGAGGCGGACAAGGGCGGGGCGCTGCGCTCGGTGGGCGATATCGGGACGCATTGGCTTGACCTGACGACGTTCATCACCGGGCTGAAGCCGGTCCATGTCCTTGCGGACCTGGCGACCTTCATCCCGGAACGGGAGAAGCCTGGCGGCCCGGTGGAGACGTTTTCGTCCTCGGCTGGGCAGACGGAGAAGGTTCGGGTCGACACCGACGATGCTGCCGCCATCCTGATACGGTATGACACCGGCGCCAGGGGCGTGATGTCTACGAGCCAGATCAACGTCGGCCGCAAGAACGAACTTGTCTGGGACATCGCGGGGTCGTGCGGGTCGGCGGCGTGGCATTCGGAAACCCCCGATCACCTGTGGCTGGGGCGTCGCGACGGTCCGAACGAGGTCCTGCACCGCGACTTCACGCTGATGAACGACACAGGGATTGCAGCCGCGACCCTGCCGCCCGGACACGTCGAGGGATTTGCCGACAGCTTTTTTGCCCTTTTCCGGCAGGTATATCGCGACATCTCCGAGGGAGGCCGACAGGCGGACTCGACATGGGCGACCTTCGAGGACGGGCACCTGGAAATGCAGTTCTGCGACGCTGTCCTGAAATCGATGCAGGAGGGTCGTTGGGTGGAAATACGTGAAGCATAAGGTGATGACATGAAGCTGGGATTGCTGACCGCACCCTTTGAAGACACCAACCTGACCGACGTGGCGTCCTGGGCCGGCAAGAACGGTTTCGCCGCTCTTGAGGTCGCATGCTGGCCTGCGTCGGGCGGCGAGAAACGGCGCTATGCCGGGACGAGCCACATCGACGTGAACGGGCTGACGGCAGACGGAGGCGCAGACATTGTCGGCGGCCTTGCCGGGCACGGGATCGAGATTTCAGGCTTGGGATACTATCCGAATCCACTGCATGCGGACGCGGGACACCGCGACGAGGTGATCGGACACCTGAAGAAGGTGATCACGGCTGCAGGCGTCATGGGCATCCCCGTCGTCAACACGTTCATAGGCGGCGACCGAACCCTGAACGTCGACGAAAACTGGGCGCGCGCGACGGAGATTCTCACGCCGGTCGTAAAGCACGCTCAGGATGCAGGTGTCCGGCTCTGCTTTGAGAACTGCCCGATGATCTTCAGCCACGATGAATGGCCGGGCGGGCACAACATCGCCTATTCGCCCCGGATCTGGCGCCGCATCTTCGAGGAATGGGGCGAGGCGGTCGGCATGAATTTCGATCCCTCGCACCTGATCTGGCAGTTCATCGACCAGACCCGTTTCATCAAGGAATTCGGTTCTCGCATGGCGCATGTCCATGCCAAGGACCTGATGGTGGACCGCGACGGCCTTTACGAGAACGGGACCATGTCCGCCGGCATGGGATGGCAGGTTCCGCGCCTGTGCGGGCTTGGCGATGTCGATTGGCCCGGCTTCTTTTCGGGCCTCTATCGTGCCGGATACGACGGGCCGATCATCATTGAGCACGAAGACAGGTTGTTCGAAGGATCGGACGAGAAGGTGAAGCGTGGCTTCCTGCTGGCCCGTGACGTCTTGCAGCCGTTCATCAAGTAGAAGGGCGCAAAGGCCCCGACCATCAATTAGCGAACCTAACCAGGAGGACTACAAATGAAAAACCTGATCTACGGCGCCGCCACGATTTCGGTTGCGGCATCGCTCGCCTCGGCAGCCTTCGCCGACGGTCACAATTCCTATACCATCGGTGTGTCCAACACCGTTCAGGGCAACGGGTGGCGCGAGCAGATGATCTGCGCAATGCGTGCCCAGGCCCTGGTGGAGGGCGAAGTGGCCAATCTGATCGTTGCGCATCGGAACACCGATTCCGCGGGCCAGCTCGAGGACATCAACAACCTGATCGAAGCGGGCGTGGACGCGATCGTGTTGAATCCGTCGAATCCGGACGCGTTGAACTCGGCGCTGGAAGCGGCCATGGCGCAGGACATCGTCGTCGTGGCGGTAGATGCCGCGGTGACCGCCGAAGGCGCCTACATCCTGTCGAACAACCAGGAGGAATACGCCTATCTCGGCGCCAGGTGGCTGTTCGAGCAGTTGGGTGGTTCCGGCGATGTCGTCTACATGCGCGGGATCGCGGGAGTCTCGGCCGACACGGATCGCGACAATGGCTTCAAGCGGGCGCTTGCGGAGTTTCCGGACATCAACGTGGTGCACGAGGTCTTCACCGGATGGCAGCAGGACCAGGGCAAGCAGCAGATGTTCGACTTCCTGGCCACCGGCATCCCGTTCGACGGGGTCTGGACGAGCGGCATCGACAACGTGATCGTGGATGCGTTCGTTGAATCGGGTGCCGAGCTTGTGCCGATCGTCGGTGCCGACAATGCCGGATTTGTCCAGTACCTCACGGAGGTGGAAGGCCTCAAGGGCGCCGCGGTCACGAACCCCGGCTCGGTCGGCGGGGCTGGCATTGCCTTGGCTGTCGACATCCTGAATGGCGAGGCTCCGGACAGCAGGACGGTGCTCGTCGACCCCGTGCTTTGGGAAAACGGCACGGATGCAGGCAGGGCGACGATCATGGCGGCGCAAAACCCGAACCTCGATCCGGAATGGCCGGTGTCGGTGACCGTTCCGGGCTGGACGGACTACACGATGGAGCAGATCATCGCATGCGAAGGCCCGGGTGACGCCTGATCCCGGCATCCGTGGCCCCCGCCGCATCGCTGCGGGGGCCGCGTCTGGCTGAACATGTCTTTCGAGCAGGATGAACGACGAAACCGGTCTTCTTGAAGCCTCTGGCGTTGCCAAGAGCTTTGGCGCTGTCAGGGCGTTGACCGATGCGCGGCTGCGCGTGGCGGAGCGTGAAATCGTGGCGCTCATGGGTGCGAACGGCGCCGGAAAGTCCACGTTCGTGAAGATCATCACGGGCGCGTTGAGACCGGATGCCGGCAAGGTCCTGATCCGTGGACGCGAGGCGCATGTCGGCAGCCCGGCGGAAGCGCGGCGCTCAGGCCTTGTGCCGGTCTACCAGGAGCCCTCGCTCATTCCCGACCTGGACGTGGCGGACAATCTGAAACTCGGGGACACGCCTGGCGATCCGTTCATCAGGTGGGTTTCCGAACTGGGGGTCCAGGGCCTTTCGCTGAGCGACATGATCGGCGACCTGCCCTTGGCGACGCTCCGCATCCTCGACCTGGCCCGGGCGCTCGCCAGCGAGCCCGATGTCCTGCTGCTGGACGAAATGACGGCGGCGCTGCCGACGGATCTCGTCGGACGCGTGCTGAAGGTCGTGCGTGCCAGGGCGGATGACGGCATGGGCGTGATCTATGTCTCCCATCGCTTCACGGAGATTTCCGAGCTCTGTGACCGCGCGACGATACTTCGCGACGGGCGCACGGTGGGAGAGCTTGAAATCGAGCCTGGCGTAGAGGAACGCGCGGTCGAACTGATGCTGGGCCAGAAGATCGACCTCGGCCGCAGCAGGGTCGCGGCCGCTAGGCGCACGGATGCGGCGCGTCCGAGACTGCGCGTCGCTGCGCTTGCGTCCGCGCCGAAGGTCTCGGACGTGTCCTTCGATCTGTTTCCCGGCGAGGTTCTGGGTGTCGTCGCCCTTGAAGGGCAGGGGCAGGACGAGCTGTTCAACGTCTTGGCAGGCTTCTCGAGACCGACCGGGGGTTCCATCGAGATCGACGGCCTGGAGGCAATCTTCAACCATCCGGCGGACGCGATTGCGAAAGGCGTGGCCTTCGTGCCGGGCAATCGGGCCGAGGCGCTGTTTCCGCAACGCTCGTTGACGGAGAATGTCGCGCTGCCGTTTTCGGCCCGACCCAGGTCGTGGGGCCAGCGCGAGGCGCGGCGCGAACAGGACCGGGTGAACCATGCCGTCGACAAGCTGCAGATCGACATGCGCGCCCAAGGCGAAGTGCAGCGGCTTTCCGGCGGGAACCAGCAGAAGGTGACGATCGGCCGGTGGCTTGCCGTCGGTGTCGAAACGCTCCTGCTGTTCGATCCAACCCGCGGCATCGACGTGCGGACCAAGCGTCAGATCTACCCGCTTGTCCGGGAACTGGCCGAGAACGGGACATCCATTCTTTACTACACGTCTGAGCTCGAGGAAGTGGCGCTTGCCTGCGATCGGGCGGTGGTGATCTTCAACGGTCGCGTTGTCGATGTCATCGACGCTGCGGAGGCGGATGAGCAAAGCCTGATGCGTGCGGCCTACGGCCTGACTGCGGCGGACATGGCGTCGTGACGCGCGCAGTCAGGAAGCACGTCTGGGTTCTGAGCCTCGCGGTTCTGCTGGCGCTGCTTCTCGCGGTCACCAAGATCATCCAGCCTTCCTTCGGCGCGTCAGGACTGGAGAGCGTCGCGCGGGCCGCGCTGCCCTTCGCCTTCGCGACTGCCGGCATGGCGGTCGTGGTCATAGTCGGCGGCATAGACCTCTCGGTCGCTTCAATGATGGCCGTTTGCGCCGTCACCGCGGCGGTCCTGATGGAACGCATGGCGGGCGTGCCGGCGCTCTTCATCGTTCTCGCGGCAGGATTGCTGATGGGCGCCATCAACGGTGCGCTGATTGTCCTGACCCGCGTCCCCGACATTGTGGTGACTCTCGCCATGCTGTTCGTGTGGGAAGGTGCCGCGCTGCTGATCCTCGAAACGCCGGGTGGGGCGGTCGCAGACTGGCTGGAGGCCGGCATTCGCGGCAGCTTCCCCTTCGACGGCCTGCCGAAGGCACTCCTGGTAACCGTAATTTGCGTCGCGGTGGTGTGGGTGCCGGTTCGGCGTGCCAAGCTTGGCCTGTCGATATATGCAGTCGGTTCGGATGAACGGGCCGCGTTCCGGTCAGGCGTCTCGGTGGGGTGGACGAAGGTTGCCGCCTACGGCATCTGCGGGCTGTTCTGCGCGTTCGGCGGGCTGAGCCTTGCCGCGCTCACGGGCATCGGCGAGCCGGTGCCGGGACCCTACCTCCTGGCATCCGTCGCGGCCGTTGTGCTCGGCGGCGTCGTGCTCGGGGGCGGGAAG
>VXPN01000201.1 GCA_009839535.1 Boseongicola sp. SB0662_bin_57
GAATGTTCGTCGAGGAATGGCCGGATCCCGCAAACGCGAAAGTTCAGTGCCGTTCGCACTGGAAGTTTCATGGTCCAAGCTACGCCCGAGTTCCCGATGACCCCTCGCTATCCCACATGTCTCTTTCTAGAAATCTTGATCTCAATGTGTCGGTTGGCAGGCCATCAGAGGCGTGGTCCGGCGCGTCCTTAGCGGATCCCTGCGTTAACAGCCATGTGTTGATCAAACGTTGAGATTGAATTGGCCCAGAACATGTCCGGAAATAAATCACCGTATCGCCCATCCCACCTGTGCTCAACATGGTCGCGTGGAACTGCGATACCGTCATTGTGGAAAATCAATCGATACCGACGCCTGTGCCCGGCAGGGTGGACCGCGCGGTGCGAGCTTGATCGGCGATGCTAAAATCCGCCACTCTCACGTCCGCCGAAGACAGGGGTCTGCGCCGCATGCCGAAGCTTGCGGCGTCTTGGCGGGGCAGAAACGCCCGGCCTTTCTCGCAGAGAACTCTGTCGAGTTCCCACGACCAGCCACGGCATGCCATCCGACCGCTCCGCTGGACGCGCATGCAGGCGCAGGGACGCTCCGGCAAGCTACACGGCGGGGTCGCCAGACAATCCGAGCCTCTCCTCAATCCGGTCCAGACGTCGCTGCACGTCAAGAATGTCTTCTGCCAGGGAGTCGCTCGATTTGCCAATGGTGCCTTTGCGCGAAATTTCCATGAGCACCTTGTCGATGTAGCGGATGCTCTTCGGGATATCGTCTCGCCCGCTCTTGCCGAGTTCGCGGAGCAACTCGACGACATGCTCGTTGATTTCCAAGGGATCACGGGAGTCCAGACCCAAGTGCCGCACAGTGTTCGTCACGTGAAGGTCCGGCTTGACCGCAAGCCCCATGTCGGTGAGCGCATGCAGTACGGTGACTCGCCCCCAGCCCCAACCGAACTTATCACAGAGGTCATCGACGACTTCGGGAAGGGGACGGCCCGGCAGGTCGTCGAACGGAGGGCGGCCGTGTCGCGTGCTGGCTCGTAGGCACAGTGCCTTAGCGGCCCCTTGAATGGCATACAGACGATGAAGCGGTATCGTGTAGCGGCTCACGAAGGAACGGGCTGTATCGCCCCGGACCACGAAGCAGTCACTCCGACGTCCCGGCTTGTCCTTGCGGATGTCGAACTCGTCAGGCTTCTCTCCCCAAGTCCGCCAGCTGTCCTTCATCTCCTTTTTTATGCTGCTCCTCCAGCCTTTAGCGGTCTTGACGCGCGCATTCGCGAACAGCGGCTTGTCCCAAAGGATGCGCCACACCTCACTTTCCATTGCCGAATTCGGATCAATTGTCGATCCGGCAAAGCCCTTTGCCTTGTCGATGGACTTCGGGTGCTGTTCCGCAAGCAGGTCGTGCAGTTCGAGAAACCGGCTCAGTGAAATGTCGCTCATGCAGTCAACTCCATTTGATTGCAAGTGCTTCTTCAAGGCTGCTGCCTGTCTTCCCTTCCTGCCGTGACGTCAAGGGGCGAGCGTCGTCAGCCGGGCGGCATTTCGGCGCACCCGCACAAAGGAGAGACGCCACTTCCCCGCTGGCCGATTCGCTTTGATCGAACCAGCGCTTTTGTAACGGTGACCGTTCCGGTCCCGGACCTGGCCCCTGATCCGAGTGCGGTCACGGTACGCCCGGACCGTCGCGCGCTTAAGCACCACATGAAGAACCGCCCTGTGAAGCAGCGCCGCCTAAGATCCTTGGTCCCGACCACGCAATCCCGGGCCGGTCGAATTGGCGTACCAGAGCGCCCCGTCGAAAGCCGCACGGATTCCGTCAGCCCTTTCCAACAGCGCTCGATCCGCCCAACGACCCGTGTTCGCGTTTCCGAAGATACCAGTTCAAACACAAACGAGCGCACAGCCTCAAGATCGCAATCGAAGATACAACAACCGGTCGCCTGCGTTGGCTTCAATGTGTTGGCACCGTGAAGACACGCGGCGTTGCAAGGCATGCCTCCCGAATCACGGCTCAACGATTCGGAAGCCGGTTCAGAAGAGGGGATCGCTAACGGAGTCCTCCTACGCGGCCAAAGTCACAGCGATCAACAGTAAAAACCGACAAAGTCCGGTACCGTTATGAAACGACTCGCACCCGTTTACCTTCAATCGAGTCAACATTTTTGGCGCATGCATAGTCCAGTCGATCATTGGGCCGCCAAAGGCCGACTTCGCTGCACGCGCCGTGACATCCAGTCACCACCTGAAACCGCAACTCTACAAGGCCAGGTGATCCATCGCACGGCACCAAAACCTGAAGAACGCGAATTCTAACTTGACTCCGTAAAAGAACATACTATGTGTCAACAAAATCGCTCTGACAACAAGCGCATCAAACAATCATTCGTACTCTACGAGAAGACCCGTGCGCCCACTGTGGGATCCAAAGTGGCAAAAGACAGGCCATAGCGAAAACAACATTACCCTATCAACAGGGAGGTATGTGAATGAACAGCCATCGTATCAGTCAAGACATTGAGCCATTTCAAATTGGCTCCCGTCAACAAGCTGAAAATTTTGCCGATTTTGTAAGCCGCTATGGAAGCGCCACCTTCCAACCATACAACATTTCCGACGAAATCCGCAACATTTTCGAATACGCTAGATTCCACTCAAATGACAACAGGGTAAACGGAAAGCTATTGAATGCCTATATAGATCTCGAGCAAACTTACTTGTTCATGTTAAAGGACTCAATTTACGTCCAGGGAATAAGCAATCGACTTCAGAAAGACGGAAAAAATGGGCTCAGGATCGGTGTTAGATGACTTCAGCCTTTTTTCCGAAAAAATGGACACACTATATTACTTGACAGCTCTTTGCTTTCGGATTCGTGCCTATTGGGATAAGTATATGGGGGTGTTGTTTCTGTTACATGAACACGAAAGATATGATCAATACGTAAGCTCAAAAAGTCGAAAGAAATTCTTTATCAAACGCGCCTCAGAATGTCCGGAAGTTTCTGTTCACCTAATTGAGTGTATGACGAATATCGTCAGAACCATTTGCATACACACGGGTCAGAATGAAGTCATAGAGGCGATAGACCGTGGAGAATTTCGCACGTCCTTTCCTGATCAGTTTTTGGATTTGTTCGACAAAATTATCGAAATGGCCGACACTTTTAGAACACCGGAAGCTCATGGCACTGGACGCCTGAGAAAATTCACGTTGGCCAACGTCCCGATGGAATTGTCAATGAATTTTTCATTGGCGACTCAGTGGAATGATTGCAACACATTCATGCAAGCATTGCAGAATGTGATCAAAGATCTGGCACTCGAAATTCAGTAGCGAAGGGCTTCAATTTTTGCACTTGGTTTGTGACACAAATTTGCTCAGGCTCAGTCAAAATGTGTTTGGGTCCGGGTTTTGTTCTCGCGCGATATCTCAATTTCTGTGAGTTATTCAGTTTCGTGTTGCGAGCAGTGTCAATTGTGTGCGATCTTCGAGTTTCTGATCCCTAGCAGCGCAGCTCGGTGCGCAATTACGCCACTTGCGAAGAGAGTGGTTGACGACACTTTAGGGGTGTCAACGCACTCCCGGACCCTTCTTTCCCCTTTCCTGATTTCGGCGCGGAACCGCTCGGCCGCAGGTCTCCAAACTCCGCATTTCCTATAGGTTCGGCAACCACCGCGGCTCGCCCTCCGCGCCGCCGTAATCTTTCCGGAATCGTCCTGTTTCAATTCCGCGTCCCGCGTTGCCCACGAAACGCCGCTGCTCCCGGCTTCAACGCGACAACCGGTCGGGTTTCGGGCGATGGCGCGAATGAGGCAGCATCGGCCTGCAACCGCGCCACGATGTGGCAGTCGCCGGGACTTGACGCCTCAATCGCCAACCCGGATCCCGGCACACGCTTGGAAGTGCCCGGTTCAGGACCTCTCTTCCCTCCCGGCGAAGATCGGCCAAGACTGCCTGGGACGCGAATGGTCGCATCGGTGCCAAGGCCGTGCTCGCAGGACAAGCTGCGCGAAACCGGACAACGGCAACAGGAGCGTTCGACGGGGAAAGGAAAGGATCATTGAAGAAGGTGCAGCGGCCCTCCGGGACGCCGCCCTTCATGGCAGCCGTCGACTCGCGGCACCCTTCAGTCCGAGCCGCCGCCACCGCACGTTTCTCACCCAGGTCCCGCGCAGGCAAGTCCAGGCGCTTCTCCGGGGTCGGGCGCCGCCCTTCTTTCGACCGCCTCGAATGAACCCGTATCTCCACCCACCTGTCCCGACCGTCAGGATACGTGATCCCGACGGAATCCCGCTTCTTTCACCCGGACACGTCGTGCCGCTGTCATCGCGCCTGGTTCAGCAACCAGCTCCGGAACGAGCGTGCGGATTGCGACAGGTGCCGGTCTACGTGGCTGTAGAGGTACGTGGCATGATGGGCGGTGACAAAGCCCAGCGGAGCGGACAGCCTGCCGTCCCTGAGCTCTTCCTGGACCACGATCTCCGGTGCGATGGCGTACCCGAATCCCGCGCGCGCGGCCTCGATCGACAACGACAGCGTTTCGAAGACCTGGCCATCAACCGGGATCGTGGAACTGCCAACGGCCCGGCCCCATTCCTGCCAGGCCGTGGGACGGGACTTCGCATGCAAGAGGTCGCCTTGCAGGATCGCGTCAGGGCCTTCGAGCGTTTCCGCGTAGCCCGGCATGCACACGGGACCGATGAGATCGTCAGCGAACAGGCGCCTTTCGACCCCTTCGTCCGCTTGCTGGCATTCCCCGGCAATCAGCAACTCTATCTTTCCGCGCCTCAGCGAGATCAAGTCCGCGGTCGTGTCAAAACGCAGGCTGGTCCCGTTCGCCTCGTCGCCGTAGGTGAACCTCTTCAGCCTGGGCAGCAGCCAGTGCGCGAGAAAGCTGGACGAGCAACCGATGACGACCACGTTGGACCTGCCGGCTGACCTTATGCCTGCGCATTCCCGCTCCAGCCTCTCGAAAGCCACGGCGCAGGCAGTCTTGAGCCGCTCCCCGTCGGCAGTCAGGACCACGCCGCCGCTGTGGCGATCGAACAGCCGCGCGTCCAGCCAGTCCTCCAGGCTGCGGACCTGATGGCTGATCGCGCCATGAGTCAGGTTCAGCGCCCTGGCCGCGGTCGAAAAGCTCCTGTAGTCCGACACGGCCTCAAAGCAGTGAAGCGCCCGCAATGGCGGCAGCTTTCGCAATCGACGTCTCCAGCAATCCGCAAGGTGCGAATTAATCTAACAGTGCATGTTAGCATTTCTGCATTCTGAATCAACCCCGGATGACTTACGTCTCGCGCCGAATCGTGCCTTGGATGCGCAAAACAAGAGGTTCGGGCCTTGGAAATCCAACTGATCAGCGAGTTTCGCGCAATCGCGGAGTTCTCCGAGAGGCTCGGACCTGCGGTGAGCATTTTTGGCAGTGCCCGCGCCAGCCCGGCCACTCCGTCCTACCAGCTGGCATACGACGTTGCCGCGCTGCTGGCCGCCGCACGGTACTCCGTTCTGTCCGGCGGCGGCCCGGGCGTCATGCGTGCGGCCAATGCGGGAGCCCGATCGGTCGGCGGTCATTCCGTCGGGATCAACATCGCGTTGCCCTTCGAGCCCCTGGACCTGTCGATGCAGGACACCTCGCTGCTGTTCAGCGAGTTCTTCACCCGAAAGCTGGCACTTCTGCACCATTCCGAAGCCTTCGTGTTTCTGCCGGGCGGCGTCGGCACGCTGGACGAAGCGTTCGAACTGCTCACCCTCATGCAGGCCGGCAAGCTGGACCGGAGACCCGTTGCCCTGATCGACCGGTCGTTCTGGTCCGGCCTGCTGGAGTGGATGAGGGCACAGGTTCTCGGTCGCGGACTGATCGGAGAGGAAGACTTCACGCAACTCGCCGCCTTCGATGCCCCTCAGGACGCCGTCAACCACGTCACGTCCGGTTTGCATCGCCGCAGCACGGAATTCACCGAAAGCGGCTGACATGACCGACTTCCGCCGACACTGAGCGCATCCCTATGGAGGAGACACCATCATGGAAATCACGGAAAACCCGCAGCTGGTCATGTTCACGGGCGGCCGTGACAGCACCCTCACCGCCTGCCAGCTGATGCTGCGCGGCATCCCCGTGCACCTCTTCAGCGCGAACAGCGGATGTTCGCTGCACCGCGATGTCCTGCAGTACCGCGTGGAGGAACTGAAACGCCGCTTTGGCGGGCTGGTCGTGACGCATTGCGTGCGGGACATCAGCGGGGCGTTTCGCAGCATCGCGATCGAGGACCTCGAAGCGGACATCCTGAAGTACCGCAAGAACCTCGTGCTGCTTGGCGAGAAGATCGCCATCCATGCCCACGTCATCGACTACTGCAAGCGCATGGGCATCGACACCGTCAACGACGGCATCACCCACTACCAGAAGGAGTTTCCCGAACAGCGCCTGGTGGCCAAGGACTACTTCGTCGAGTTCATGGCAGGCTACCGGATCACCTACGACAGCCCGATCTACGAGTTCGCGCAGTCCTCGGACGACGTGAAGTACCGGCTGCTGCAGATCGGCATTTCGACCAAGTCGCTGGAAGGAATCTCGATCTTTGCCGACAGTTTCACTGTTCCCTCCGACGATACGATCATGTCCTACCTTAAGGACAAGGAGGAGCTCGGCCGCGACATCATCCGGTTCCTGTCCGGAACGACCGAACCCCGTCCTGCACCCTCTTCGGCGGTCCACGAAATGATCCCTGAACTGGCTTCGGCATGACGCCTGGACGAGACGCCTCTCCGCCCGCGATCGAGAAATGCGCCGCCATACTGATACGCGACAGGAGGCTGCTCGTTGTCCGCAAGCTTGGCACCGACATCCTGATTTCGCCCGGCGGGAAAATCGAGCCGGGCGAGTCCCGGACCGACTGCCTGCGGCGGGAACTCGGCGAGGAGCTGGGCGTGAAGCTGACACGCGCCGAGTTTTTCGGGTCCTTCCGGAATCCCTCCGCATTCGAGCGCGGAGAGGTGTCGATTCACGCCTACCTGTGCGAAGTCTCTGGCGAGGTCTCGCCCCTGGCTGAAATCGAGGAGATCGCATGGGTCGCCGGTCCGGAATCCAGCCCGGATGTGCGGATCGGATCGGTCTTCGCAGACTTCGTCATCCCGGCACTGGTCCGGGCCGAACTGATCGATGCCTGAGGCCGGCGAACGGCGGGACGGGCGGCTCCGCATCGACATGGCGGCATTGCATCCCGCCCTGCAGCCGGACGGCACCGGCAGGTACCACGGCGACTGCCAGCGGCTGCGCGACGCCATCAAGGTGCAGCTTCGGGAAGCGATGGAAATCGAGCATGAACTGTACCTGACGGCAAACGCCACGGCTGGACTGATGGTGGCGGTTGCGGGTCTTGCCCTCGACGGGATCAAGCTGAACCTGGACGGGGCGCGATACCCCGGATACGCCCCCTTGCGGCGCCACGGCGCGGGCTTGCAGGTTCCCGGGACCGCCACGTTCCTGACACATGTCGATCCGCTGAGCGGTCGCGTGACGGAGCCGGCCGGGATTTCAGGGCTGAGCGTGGTTGACGCCTCGCAATCCTTCGGAACTGTCTGCCGGCACGCAGAAGCGTTCCGGGCCGACGTCGTGATATCGGGCCTTCACAAGCATGCCGGCATTGCCGCGGGCGTCGGTGTGCTCGCGATCGGAAAGGATGCCGATTGCGCCGGCTTGCGGCGAGCTGCGGCCGCGGCCGAGCGAGGCACCGTCGCGCTGCCGGTCCTGGAAGGCGCGCTGGCCCGCTGTTCCGGGCATCGCCCGAAGCTCTTCAACCGCCTTGTGCTCAGCGTTCGCGACGACCTGATCCGACAGCTGGCGGATCGCGGGCTGGAGGTTCTGACGCCTGCCGGAGCAAACCTGCCGTTCGTCTGCCTGAAGGGCGAGCTTCCCAAGGATGTCGGGGTGCGATGCGCCTCGGCCGGATTCTCGGCCAAGCTCTTTCCCGAGGAAGGCGTCATGCGAATGTCCGGACACGCACCGGGGCGAAGCGACAGCCCGATGCTGGACCGCTCGGATTCGCTCGCGGACCTGCTCATGTCATTGACGCAGGAAGACGTTTGCGATGCCGGTTGATTCCCCGCGCACAGGGGTGGCCGTGGCCTTTGCGGGAGCGCTTCTGCTCAGCCTTGACACGTTGCTCCTGCGCGGGATCGACGGACATTTCCTGACGGTTGCCTTTTGGCGCGGCCTGCTGATGGGCCTGTCGGCGATGCTGTTCATGCTCTTGCTGCGGCGTCGCAGGCACCCGGCATTCGGCCCAGTCCGCAGCCCCGGCGGACTTGCGGTTGCGGGACTGTACGGACTTGCCTCGGTCTTCTTTGTCCTCGGCGTGGCGTTCACGTCCGTTGCGAACCTGCTCGTGATCGTCGCGACGGCACCGTTATGGGCAGCGCTTGCATCGTCCCTGTTCCTGCGTGAGGTCATCGCGTCGAGCACATGGGTGGCGATGGCTTGCGGACTGGCAGGCGTGTGCGTTGTCGTCCTGCCGGGCCTCGGCGCGAGCCATGCGGCGGGCGATGCCTTCGCGCTTGCAACGGCGCTGTGCATGGCCGGCGCGTTCACGATGTCGCGCCGGGTGCAGGAACCGCTTGGCCTTGCGCCGTCGTTGGGAGGCGGGATGTCGGCCATCGTCCTTGCGCCCTTTGTTCCCGCGTTCGGCTTCGAGACCCGCGACCAGACAGTCCTGATGGCCTTGGAAGGTGCGGCCCTCATGCCAGTTGCCCTGGGCCTGGTCGCGCTTGCGCCGCGTTACCTGCCAGCCCCTCAGGTCGGACTGTTCCTGTTGCTGGAAACCGCGCTGGGTCCGCTTTGGGTCTGGCTGTTCATCGGTGAAACCCCGAGCGCGAACGCTGCTCTGGGCGGGGTCGTCGTCGTGTCGGCCCTGGCTGTGCATTCGCTTCTCTGCCTTCGGTCACTGCCGCGCGATCTTCGGACGCGGAACGTCCCGGATCCGGATTGAGTTCTGGCAATGGATCATTCTTCACAGACGAGCGTGACGTGTGCTAGCCCCTGGTTGTCGTTTCTGGCCCTGTCCGACCTGTTTTCGCCGGTCGCCGCACTTTGCCTTGATCCCGCCGAGCGTGGTCACGCGATCCGTTGCTGCCTCGGTCAAGCAACATTGCGGACTCTGGCCAGCAACATTCGCGTTCAACGTCATCCGCAAGAGCTTGGCTGCCAAGTTGCCAAGAAAGACGTTCATCGCGTCATGCGCAAAGGGCCAGGAAAGAATCCGCTCGCGCGATGGTCTGCAGACCAAAGGCGCCCGAAACTGGAAGTCTCATCGTTCATCCAGAATCGGTGGTTCCCGGAATCGGAGTCAATGCGGAATTCATGCTCATCGCGAAGGGTTGGAAAACCGCAGGATTCGGGTCGCTCGGCCAATTCTTGGGCGAGACACTGGAGTTTCACTTTCGTCCTGAGGAGCAATTGGCAGTGAACATCGATTCAGGACTTCCGCACGGCCAATGCACAAGCCGCCGTATCCCGTCATTGAACGACAGTCCTTTGGGCAAGCGATCATTTCCGACGTGGCATTTTGCCATGATGAATGATGTTTGCCGGAATCAGGCAATTGAACATTCGATCCGTGATGCCGGCGTGACCGGGAAAACGGTGTTCGAGATTGGTACCGGGGCGGGACTGACCGCGATGCTCTTTGCAAAGCACGGTGCACGACACGTTTACACCTGCGAGGTTGATGAACAGCTCTACGACGTCGCGCGCGAGGCGATCCGCACTAACGGTCTGGAAGAGCATGTCACGATCATCCCCGCATCAAGCACCGAAATTGCCGAAGGGGGCGGGCTCGATGTTGTCCCCGACGTAGTGTTCACTGAAACGCTGGATTGCGGCGTTGTTGGAGAAGGATTCTTCTCGATCGCCAAGGACATCCACCGTATCGCCGGACCGGAAACGATCATTCTGCCAGGCATGGTCGTGCAGTATGGGTATCTGATCAACTCCGATGACATACGTGGCCTCAATGTCGCGCAAAACCGTCCTGACCTGGATCTTTCTCCAATCAACGGCCACTCAACATCATCTTACTATCCGGTGCGGCTGCCGGTTCATGCTTCGCGTTCGCTTTCTCCGTCATGCCAAGTTCGAAAGTACTCCTATGGTGAGCCGCAGCACGGGGCAGCAGCCTTCAGAATGGCCGCCTACCGTGACGGGACGTGCCACGGGCTTCTGAGCTATTTTCACGCCTTCTACGGGAATCATGTCGTTTCCAACGACATTCGCGACGGCGGCCACTGGCACCAGGCGTTTCATCCGCTCGCAACGCCATTTCTGGTGAAAGCCGGGCACACCTACGAATTCAACCTCGGTGACGACGGGAGCTTCTCCGTTGCCGAAACCAAGGAGGCTTGACATGTCCGAAGGCGAAATCCTGGATCCCCGCGTCACACGCGACTTCTCGACCTCAAATCACGATTTGTGCCGGGACGCAGTGCTGGCATTCTGCGACAGCCCGCTCTGCCACGACAACGAGCACCGTTACGAGGAGAATTACTACGGTCGGCGTTTGCGGCCACACGTTGTGAAGCATCTCGATTTTTCCCAGCCTTTGACCACGGAGCGCCTGGCCAGCTACGAGGCGTTTTCGGCAAACCGCATCCTGTTTGCGATGAACGAGGTGGACTTTCTCATGCTTCCCGGCGAAGGGCCTTGGGAGGAAGCAGCATTTCAGGCCGCTTATGCCGAGAGCCGCGCTGCGGCCGCTCATGTAGGCATGCCCTATCTCGAGCGGTTCCTGTTTGCCTTCCTGCCCCCGTTCCACTCTGAAGTGCAACACCTGATGTAGTGTTGCGAGGCGTCGGA
>VXPN01000009.1 GCA_009839535.1 Boseongicola sp. SB0662_bin_57
GGAGGGCAGCGCTCTATCCAGCTGAGCTACGGGTGCCAATGCGACCTGATAGTAATGTTGCCGCCTCTTCGCAAGTGCATCCCTGCACAAGCATCACACCCGAAGCCGCACCTGCGGTGCTGGGCGATTCGCACACTATTGATATCACGTTGCTTTTTCCTGTCCAACCTGCGGCGCAGGACAGGGCCATGACGGCTTTCTGTTCCCCGCTGCAACTGAACGGGAGAACAGATCGATGGCATCAGCCACCCTCACCGACGCCCGCGTCAGGGCGCTCAATCCCCGCAAGTCCGCACGTGACTTCCGCGACGGGAAACTGAAAGGCTTCGGCGTCCGGGTGCTGCCGTCTGGCGGCAAGTCGTACTTCATTCACTGTCAGCACGAAGGCACGCGCATCTGGAAGATCGTCGGCGATGCCGCCGCGATGAATGCGAACGAGGCGCGCTCTCGCGCAGCCGCGATGCTGGCGGCAATCAGACAGGAAGCACCCCTGCCCGCGAGTCCGGAAGAGACGGTCTTCGAAGCCGTCGCGGAGGCGGCCTTCCGCAGGCATGAACGGGTCTGGAAGCCTCGGACATTTAAAGTGAACCGAAGCTACCTGCGCAGCCAGATCCTGCCACGGTTCGCCGACCGTCAGATCGCAGACATCACCCGGCAGGACATCGTGAACTGGTTCGCGTCTCTGCGGGCGACACCAGTTGCGGCGGACCGTTCGATGCCGGTCCTGTCGGTCATAATGCGCGAGGCCGAGCGGTTGGGCTTCCGGGAGGAAGGTACCAATCCCTGCCTCGGGATTCGCCGCTACCGGAGAAAAGGCCGGGAACGGTTCCTGGCCGACACGGAGATCCGTTCCCTCGGGGCCTGCCTCAGGACACGCGAGGGCGACCAGCCGCTGGCCGTCGCTGCGGTCCGGCTGCTTCTTCTGACCGGGAGCCGTACGTCGGAAATTCTCACGCTCCGCTGGACCGACGTTCGCGAAGGCGCACTGTTCCTCAGGGACAGCAAGACCGGACCAAGGACCATCTGGCTGTCTCACGCCGCGTTGGCGGTGTTCGACGGGATCGACCGGACCTCGCCCTGGGTGTTTCCGACACGGAAGGGCGACAAGCCGCACTGCGGAGGGTGGCTGGCGGCCGCCTGGCACGGGATCCGCGCCGAGGCGGGCATCGGCGACGTCCGCCTTCACGACTTGCGACATACCTATGCTTCCGCAGCCCTCAAGAGCGGCGAAAGCGTCCTCGCCATCGGGCGGCTTCTTGGCCACCGCTCCGCAGAGACCACCCTGAAGTACACGCATCATGCAGATTCGATGGCGGCCGAGGCCGCCGCGAAGATCGGTGCGATCCTTGCAGAGGGTTGACCGATGGCAACACGGAAACACGTCCGCCTCACGGACGCGGGTATCGCCCGTCTCCGTCCGCAAAAGCGGGAATTCACGGTCTGGGACAGCCGCGTCGCTGGCCTCGGGGTCCGCGTGAGGCCCAACGGGGCCAGGAGCTACGTCCTCATACGGACAGTCGAGGGACGCACGAAGCGTGTTTCTCTTGGCCCGATCACGACGAAAGGCGTTGACGAAGTCCGGCGCGAGTGTCTGGCAATGAAGGCCGAAAGGACCGTAGAAGGCCCGAAGGTGGCAGCAAGGGACGTGCCGTCGTTCGGCCACTTCGTTGCAGGCGAGTGGCAGGCGGCTCACTGGCGGCACTACAAGCCGTCGACACGGAAAGGATGGGAGTCCGCCATCAGGACGCAGCTTCTGCCTGCCTTCGGCGCGACGCGCTTGGACCGCATCACGCGTGCGCAGGTCGAGCGGTGGTTCGACGGCTACAGCCGGACCGCACCTGGCGGCGCGAATTGGACGCTCGGCCTGCTCAGGCAAATCCTGAACTTCGGAATCGCGTGCGGGCATGTCGGGACCAATCCAACGCGCGGGGTCAAGAAGAACCGTCGGAAGCCGATGACCCGCTTCCTGTCCCGCGAGGAGATCCGTCGTCTTCATGAAGCCCTCGACGTTGCGTCCCGTCACGGCCCGTCCCTGCGGCAGCAGGCCGACATTATACGGCTTCTCTTGCTGACTGGCTGCCGCAAGTCGGAAATCCTGACCCTCCAATGCTCCGAGGTGGACGGCGACATGCTGGCGCTCGCCAACAGCAAGACCGGTCCGAGGAAGGTGCACCTGAATCCGCAAGCTCGGGCGATCCTCGACCGCCAGCCGCGCGTGCCGGGGCCTTGGGTGTTTCCCTCCCCTCAAAGGCCTGACCGGCCACGCAGCGGCGAACTCCGCCTCTGGTACAAGGTCCGAAGGAAGGCCGGAATCGAGGACGTGCGGCTTCATGACCTTCGACATTCTTATGCTTCCTGCGCGGTAATGAACGGCGTTCCGGTGCCAGTGGTCTCCCGCCTTCTCGGTCACTCCAGCTCAAAAATGACCCTTCGATACGTTCACCTCGCAGACCGGGACGTCCGCGCGGCGGCGGAAAGGGTCGGGGAGGCGATTGCAGGGCTGTTGGATGGCGACGGTGCGTGAATCGCTAACCCGGAAGGCGCAAGACACGTCGGTCACTGCGCTTTCGTAGCGCGCGCATTGCTGGATTCATGATTGCATGCGTGCGGCCTTGTGGGGCATGACGAAGGGTGCGAGGCTTATGTTGATGGACTTGTGACTGGGGCCGAGGACGAAACGAGGGCGCAATCCAACTGGAAGCCCCGACCGCGTCACGCAGAAACTTTCGTCTCCTGAAGGGAAGCGGTGTGGCGGCGGCTGGCGTGGTCCGCGTAATGAACAGTCTCTACCGGCATTGTATGGATCTGCCCGTCCAAATGTGCTGAATAAGCTGCTGCCGGTCGTTCGGAATAGCCGAATCTCACTTTAGTCGCCCAACGTTGGAGCTTCCAAGATCAGGACTTGCGGCGCGGGAAAATGGCGCGCCAGCTCTTTTCACCCCGCCCGCTTCCGTGGAGGATCGGCAACGAGTTGTTGGGACAGTTCCGCGAAAACGTTAACAGCAGGCCCTGGTCGCCGTAGCCCAAGGGATTCCTCTTCTGAACGCGCACCCCAAGGTCACGCGCCAGTGTCTTTGCCAAGTTCTTCTCCTCGACGGACTCCCAGAAGCCCAATCCCTTCGGGAAAGCAAGGCTGTCCTCACCGATCATCTCGCACACTTCAAGGTCCGCGTTTGCCATCTCGCGTTCCAGAAAATCCCTCACCGCAGACTCCCCTTTAGAGGTGCCGCACAGGACTGCGACCGACAAGGGAATCTCCGTCCCGATTCCGGCTTCCCGAAACCCCGCGCTCAGGTCCGTCAGCCTTTCGACCATGTTGTTGCCGGTGCCGAGCATATCGTCGATCAGGACGACGCCGACCTGCTTGCCAGGTTCGACCGACCCGATGGTGGGGACGATTTCACCGGGTTCCACGATGTTGGACGAAGCGATTTCGTTCGCAGCCGCGTAGAGGTCCGCGTAGTGGGCTCCGCTTTTTCCGGGACCATCTCCATAGGTGACGAAAATGTCTTCGCGCCGCTGTGCTAGGGAGCGTTTCACGAATGGAGGTAGCTTGTCTCGAATTCGCCGGTGTGCCTGTTCGAATTTCTCTCTGACTTCTGGCTCCCGGAGAAACCGGACGTTCTGAAGCATCTTGAACAGGATCCGCCTTTCGACATTGCTATCCACCTGTTGGATCCAGGCTCTCACATCCTCCGCAGTAACCTGACGTCCCTGGTACAGATCCCAACTGTCGACCAGTGTTCTGATCTCGTGATCTTGGACATAAGCCTCGTCTTCCCGGACTTGCTTCGCGGCTGCCAGTTCGTCCCCTAGCTGATCGCTGACCAGACGGGAAAACCCACCCTCGCGCAACCAGTCGGCAAACAGGCTGACGGTGGGACAATACACATCCTCCGCCTGTCGAAATACGTTGCGCCGGCAGAAGTCGTCGAGCAGGGGCAGCGCCTCGCTGGCGGGCAGGAGGTTCGCGTAAAGAGTCTTTGAAATATTCTCGTGAGTCGGAGACAGGTCTGCCCTCGCCGCCCGTGCCCATGCAACGAGGAGCCGGCAGCGCTTTAACGAAATGATCTCGACCTCGTTGGAATCGCCTCTTATGCCGTCGCGCCAGTAATGCGCGAAGGCATTGGCATCAAGGCTGTCAATCATGCGCTCGGCAGCCTTGTCCACCTCGGCGGGGGAGATCTCGGCATCTTTGTGCTGGACCGCTCGTTCGTATAGCGCGATGCAAAGGACTTTCGTGAAGTAGGGGTGCCCATCCGTAAGTTCGAATAGCTTACGAACAGCTGCTTCGTGAACCTTGATGCTGTGCGCGACCGGATTTTCAACCAAGGCACGATAGTCCGCCCATTCCGAGGATAGGTCGAAGCTGTCAAGGGATTCGCTGGCAAATCGATTGAGCTTTTCTCCCTGTGACGACATCACATAGGGCATTTTCTCTGCCCCAACCAGAATGAATGAAATGTTCTGTTTCGAGGATAAGGTTCGCAGGTTCAGGAAAAACGTATCCGCCAGTTCCCCGTAGCGATACAGATCTTCATTTATCTCGTCGAACTCATCGAGGATGACGACTACACGCGTGTCGGGCAGTTCGCGGTGCAGGGAATTCAGGAGACGATTGAGGGGTGTCAGAGACGAGGAATAGTCTCTTCCCGCCCACTCGACGTTACGGGGCAACAATGCTGACAGGAAGGATTCCAGTTGCTGGCCGAATTCCTGAAGCGTTTCGGGCCCAGTGGCGTGACGGATTTCACCGCACTCCAGGTACAGGATATGATAGTCGCCATCGTGCGGCGCGTCCATTATCCGGGCCTCGACTGCACGTGCCAGAGAACTCTTGCCGACTCGCTTCTGCCCAGTGATGTAGCAGGACTGCATAGAGCCAGGGGCCAGGCGGCGCATCAATCGCTCTAGGGCATCCCTGCGCCCATAGAAATGCTCATCATGGACAACCTCCAGACTATATGGCTGCTGCCGGGAAAGCGCCTTCCAGTCGAGGTCGGTCCGTTGGGCCTGTACGCGTATGGTGAAGTCACAGGCCCGAGTGGCGGGCTGGCCGAGAACACTCCACTCAATGCTGACATGGACTTCCAGGCCGTCGCTTGGAACATCGAGAGAAAGCAGAAGTGTCAGGATGAAGGGGGCCGGGTCGATGTCTCCGAGATTGGTTTCGTCGGTATGAACCGTGCAGTATTCGGCGATGCAGCAGGCGCGAACGTTGAGGGCGACGCCCGGTCCCGTGTTCTTGAGGGGGATGTGTAGCTCGAACGAGCTATCGGTAACATGCAGGGGGTACTTCTTCGGAATCTCGAAGACGCTGGCGGGCGGTGTAATGGCGCAATCGAATTTTGCCGCCATGCCGGATTGGAACGAGTCGATTTCGGTTTGGACATTGCGCAGAAAGGGCAGGACAAAGTCTCTGACAAAGAAAGTCGGAACGGATTCGAGGTGGTCAATTTCCTCACTTACGGTTTCCGACAAATTCTGCATGTTGGCCTGAAGCTCTCTGTCATGCGACTTGATCGTTGAACTGGCAAGATTAAGAATGCTGCCAATTGATGTAATCGAGGCCTGAAACCCGAGAGGGTTCAGATAAGACTTGAGCTGGCCGTGATTCAGCGTCTGCATGAGGGGCTGGCGGCGACCGACAAGATCGTGGAGTCCGGAGATCGGTTGAGTTAGGATCTGCAGATTTTGGCAAACGTCGGAATGTAGCCTTGCGTAAGCTGACAGGCGGGCATGGTTCAGAGACTTCTTTTGATCGGGCAGGATCGCGGTAATCGTGTCGTTGCCCTGCTCGATCAATTTCACCAAGTGTCGTCCGGCCGAACTTGCGATCGTTTCTGGCAGCAGGCCGTCACAGGAGACAAGGCGGATAGTGATCGTACTGAATTGCTTAATCCCCGGCAACGGCATAGTCGTCGCGAGGCGTTCGAAAATGTCGGCGAAGGACAGAGACGTTTCCTTCGGCATCTCAGCCAACAAAAGCAGTGCGCGGCGTATGTTTTTCCTGGCCGAGCGGCAGTCCAGCGATCCGGATGAATATTCTTCGATGTTGAATTCTATGGTTTCCGCGGGAGAAAGTGTGCGTACCATGATGGAGCCTTGGTCTAGTTTGAGCGGTGGACGGCTAAGGAAAATCGGGATCGCCGGGCGCCGAAGCGAAGCAATCATGTCACAATCGCGTTGAAGGCTCAATGAAGGCCAGGAGAGCGACCCCATGTCGATCTCGCATATCTTGCTTGCCTGATGTGACATGACAGCGGTAAGCGCAATCCTATCCGCCTGATTTGCCACACAGGGCGCTTTCGGGATCGTTCGCGACCATTGGCGCGGCGGGCTCCGGGCAAGGTTGTCTGCACCTACGGGCTCCGTAACCGCCAAACGACTGGCTTTGGACCCGAAATCACAGAACCCATGCCCACTTGCGAGCATTCCAAGGTCCGCACTTCATGCGTGCATGGAGTGCCAGAAACGGGAACGTTCCCGTTTCTGGCACTATTTTCTTACACGAGATAGGCGGCATAACATTGCCTCTGACGCCGTAATGGACGGCACTTCGGTGCCGTTGGTCTCCCGATTTCTCGGCCATTACAGCGCGAAAATGACCCTGCGCTACGTCCATCTCTGCGACCGGGACATCCGTACGGCCGCGGAGCGGGTCGGGGACGCGATGGCGAAGCTGATGGCGGGCGTCTGACGCGGTCGCCGGGACCGTGGCGGCCGGAGGAAGCGCCCGACTGCGCCCGCGCGATCCGGGATAACCGTGACGCGCCCTTGAAATCCCCTTCGCGCGTTCGATACGAAGACCCGGCAGAGCGCGGGGCGGTCTCCAGACCTGGCACGGCATGGACGTCTTCGGACTCTCGCGGGCGCGGCTCCGGGCCGGTCGAGGGAATCCCGACGCCAACGAAGACGCGGATGACTGCGAAGCCTCGCAAGTCGCCCGGATCGACACGAGAAGCGAGAGGATCGTGACGAATGAAGGAACTACACCGCTCTGTCAGGAAGCCGGGAAGAACGTCCGAATTCCCGGATCGTAGCCATGGCATGGCTCCGGCGGCACCTCCGCGCCTATTCCGAGCGCCACGCGAGTCCGGCGGTCGTCGACATGCCGGGCAATCAACCGGCGCCGAAAGACCACTCGCCACCCCGGTTGACCGCCGTGCCTGAAGCATCCCACGCGGGAGGGCCCGGCCTGCCTGCTATGGCCAGGGTTGCGGGCAGTCTCTTCCACGCCAGGAGAAGGGGCATGGCCTCGTTCCTCTTCGCCCTGATCCGGCCGGGACAGGCCAAGGCGGCAACGGTGACGGCAGACAGCGTCAGGCTGGGCTTCGGTTCGCGATCGCGGGAGATCCCACTGAGCGACATCGAAGCGGTCCGGCTGAATTCGGGCTGGCGCTGGGGCGGCGCAAGGCTGGAGCACTCGGCGGGCGGAGCCACCGTGTCGGGCCTCGCCCGAGCCGAGGCGGGAGCGCTGGCGAACGCGATCGAGACGGCGAGGACCGACTGGTGGCGCCGCTGGCTGGCGCCCCGGATCGATGCGATTCGCGCGGTGAACGACCGCCTGGACAGCCTCGCCGATCCGCCGCGATACGTTCGTTCCGACGACATCCGAAGGCTCGAACGGGACGCGCTGGAGGCGACGGCCGGGCTCGCCGGCCGCTGGCCGGAGGCACTGACCGATGCTCCGGAAATCCGGATGCTGGGGGCGATCGCGGAATTCCTGGAAGCGCCGGGCGACGCCCGCTCGAAAGCCAACGAGGCGTTCGTCGCGAACGAGCTCGCCCGGTCACGCGACCTGTTCGACCGGATCGAGGCCAGGCCTCTCACGGACGAGCAGCGCAGGGCGGTGGTCGTCGACGACGGATGCAACCAGGTGATCGCCGCGGCGGGCAGCGGCAAGACCTCGGTCATCGTGGCAAAGGCCGGATGGCTGATCCGCAGGGGATTCCGGAAGCCTTCCGAGCTCCTGCTGCTCGCCTTCGCGCGGGACGCGAGGGGCGAGATGGAGGAACGCATCGGCAAGCGCCTCGGGACGGCCGCCGACGGCGTGGCGGTCCGGACCTTCCACGGACTGGGCATGGCCATCATCGGCGATGCCGAAGGCAGGCGTCCGGCGCTTGCCCGCTCGGTGGAGAGCGACCGGGCGCTGTTCGACCAGCTCAAGCTGAACGTGTCGGACCTCCTGGCTGACGGCGCGCTTTCGGAAGGCGTGGTGGAATGGTTCCAGGACCAGTTCGCGCCCTACAGGAGCGTGCACGAATTCCCGAACTGGGGGGCGTACTGGAACTACATCCGCAAGAACGAGATCCGCGCGCTGAACGGCGACGAGGTGAAGAGCTTCGAGGAATGCGAGATAGCGAACTTCCTCCATCTCAACGGCGTGGACTACCGGTACGAAGCGCCCTACGAGCACGAGACCGCGACGGCCGAGAGGCGCCAGTACAGGCCCGACTTCCATCTCCCCGACCACGGCATCTACATCGAGCATTTCGGGATTGACGACAGGGGAAACACGGCGCCGTTCGTGCCCCGCGAGAAATACCATGAGGAGATGGAGTGGAAGCGCAACGTGCACGCCGAACGGGGCACCGTCCTGGTCGAGACCTTCACGCATGAGCGCATGGACGGGCGGCTGATCCGGAACCTCGAGCGGAAGCTCGCCGATCACGGCGTGGAGCTGGCGCCCATTCCGCGGGACCGCGTGTTCGCGCTGCTCGAGGAACAGCGCCGGGTCGACCCGTTCATCCGCCTCCTGGCCACATTCCTGCAGCACTTCAAGGGCGGCGGGCATTCCCTGGAAGAGGTCGCCACTCGGGCCCGATCCCTTGATGACGGCGGACGGGCCGAGGCGTTCCTGGCGGTGTTCGGCCCGGTCTTCGAGCGCTACCAGGAGACGCTTGTCCGCGCGGGCGAGATCGACTTCCACGACATGATCAGCCGGGCGACGGAACACGTGGAGGCCGGCAGGTACCGGAGCCCCTTCGGCTACATCCTGGTCGACGAGTTCCAGGACATCTCCTCGGCGCGTGCACGCCTGCTGAAGTCGCTGCTCGACGGCTCCCCGGGGGCGCAGCTGCTCGCGGTCGGCGACGACTGGCAGGCGATCTACCGGTTCGGCGGGTCGGACATCGCGGTGATGCGGGAGTTCGGGGAACGGTTCGGCGCGTTCGAGCGCATCGACCTGGGAACCACGTTTCGGTGCGCGGACCGCATCTCCGCCGTCGCGACGGACTTCGTGCTGCGCAATCCGGCCCAGATCCGCAAGACGGTGCGCGCGACACGCAAGGCCGAAGGCCCGGCGGTGCACGTTGGACTTCCGGGCGAAGGCGGGCTCTCGCTGCTGAAGGAGGCGCTCGACCGGATCGACGAGGACGCCGCAAGGCATGAAGGGACGTCCGCCGTCCTGCTGCTGGGCCGTTACCGTCATCTGGAGCCCTTGAATCTCGACAGCCTTGCGAAGCGGCATCCACGCCTGTGCTTCAGCTACATGACGGTGCATCGCGCCAAGGGCCTGGAAGCCGACTACGTGGTGGTGCTCGGGCTGTGCTCCGGCAGGTTCGGGTTTCCGGTCGAGATCGCGGATGACCCGCTGCTGGACCTGGTTATGGCGGCGCCCGAGGCGCATCCCAACGCCGAGGAAAGACGGCTGCTTTACGTGGCGCTGACGCGCGCGCGCCGCCAGGCGTTCCTCCTTGCCGAGGGCGGCGCCCCTTCCGCGTTCGCGACGGAACTGATCGACGACAAGGAACGGGTGACCGTGTTCGGACGCCTGCCCGAAGGCGACGTGGCGTGTCCGCAGTGCAAGGAGGGGCGCCTGGAACGCCGGGAAAACGCGCGTAACGGGAACGTCTTCTACGGCTGCTCGAACTGGCCCCATTGCGAGCACACGGGGCGTCCATGCCCGAAGTGCGGCGCAGGCCTGCCTGTCAGGTCGGGCGACGGCTTTCGCTGCCGGGACTGCGGCGGCTCAATCGAGGCATGCCCGGACTGCGGAGGCTGGCTGGAGACCAGGATGGGGAGGTTCGGCCGCTTCCATGGGTGCTCGAACTACCCGGCATGCGAATACACGCGGAACCTGAAACGGCGTGGGGCGTGAGATCGACCTGACCAGCGTCTGCTTCGCTCGAACACTGAACGCACCGGCCGGACGGTCGCGATGCGTCTGCCGGGCGAAGGGAAGATCCGGATTCAAGTCCACAGTGTCGTTGTCAGGGCAAGCAACGGCCGCTCTCACGCTAACGACTTTTGGTCGGTCCGGAAAATGATCCCGCTCCACCATCACAAGCAACCGACCTGGGCACTCATGAAGGGATTGGGCGGAGCACAAGGGTTGCCAGAGCTTCACCAAACTCCGCCGCAAAAGTTGCGCTCCGAATTCGGTGCATTTGCCCCCGGCGACTGCTCCGAGGCCGTCTCCGTCCGAGGATGCCGGGTCACGCAGGAGCCGAGCCCAGACCACGTTCCTGACTGTGTTGTTTGCCTCGAGGAGCAAAACCGATTCCTTACCCCATGACGGAAGGGAGCCACCGCAGCCCGCTCCAAATTGCCCTCGTGATGGCATGCAGATGTCGCCTTGTTCCGAGGCGGCACCAGGATGCGAACCTTCCCTGAAACCTTGAACCATCCCCAGCAGGCGTAACGGAGAGGTTCAAGACGATTCACGGCCCGGGTTCCACTCTGAGGTGCAACAGCAGCGAGCGAGGGCGAAGCCCGAGC
>VXPN01000195.1 GCA_009839535.1 Boseongicola sp. SB0662_bin_57
CCGACGCCTCGCAACACTACATCAGGTGTTGCACTTCAGAGTGGAACGGGGGATGGGAAACAGTGTCTGACCGGCAGGTTTCATGCGCTCACTCCCCGGTTGCAAATGTCAGTTTGGTGCCCCGCTGCATCCACAGGATGATCAGGCCTGCGATGATGTAAGGGGCCATGGTCCGGTAGGCTGACAGCGCCGGATTGAGCGCGAGCATGGATTCCACGACACCGATCAAGAGACCGCCCGCCAAGGTTGCGGGAAGCGAAGTCAGGCGCCCGCAAACCGCCGCCGCCGTCGCCGGGATTACCATGAAGGTGATGACCGCGGGTTCCAGTCGCACGAGACTGCCAAAGAAGATGCCGGTCAACCCCGCCAGTGCGCCCGAAATGCCCCAGGCCAGCGTCTCGACCTTCAGGACCGGGATGCCCAGCAGGGCGGCGTGGCCACGGTTGTCGGCCAAGGCGCGCATGTGCAGCCCCGTGCGCGTCCGATCAAGGTAGAGGATCATGCCTATTACCGCCGCGATGGCAAGACCCAGAACGATGAGCCGCGTGAGCGTGACACGCACACCCAAGAGCTTCACTGCCATCGCGTCGGTCGGCAGATCCAGTTCTCGGAGCATGTCGTCCCATAGAAGTCCCATCGCTCCGAGAAGGATCAGCAGATAGCCCAACGTGGCGACGGCCTTGACCGCTGGCTCCCGGTGCGACAGGCGCGGCGCAAGGCCACGACCGTACGCGACCGACAATGCAACTCCCGCCAGCACCGTCCCTGCCCAGGCAATCGGCGCGGGCAGGTCCCAGGCGCCGAGCTGCCACGCGGTCATGGCGGAAAACGCGGCGATGGCACCATGGGAAAAGTTCAGGAACCCGGTGGAGCGGCGCAGAATGACCAGGCCGATCCCGCCGAGGGCGTAAAGCGATCCCACCGCCAGGCCGGACACCAGAAAGAGGCCATGGACAGTCAGCATGTCACGTGCTCCTGAACAAGGGGACCGGACGGCGGGACGGACCCGTCGCCCGGCCGGCCAGGAAGAAAGTCAATCCCGCAGGCCGAGCTGACGCTCCTGCTCCAGGATCGGATCGAGATAGGCGCTGTCGATGTCGTAGCAATCGCGGACCAGCTCGAAGGCGCCGTTCCGATAGACGACCATCCGGCCCTCGTGGTTGGGCATATGCCGGTCGGCCTCGCCCACATAGTAGGGGCCACACAGCAGATCGCTCTCCGCGCCGACGATGCCCCTGATGGCCTCCGTCACGCTGGCGCGGCTGATGGTCTCGGGGTCAAGCTCCAGCAGCGCGTCGACGAAGAACCTCGCCGAGATGTAGCCCGACTGGCTGAAGGTGTCACGCCGGTCGCCTTCCTGCCCGTAGGCATTCATGACGGCGATCCAGTTGCGGTTGTCCGCCCCGCCGCTGTCGAACTGGTTCAGCTCGATGTTGACGTAGATGTGCCCGTCCCAATACTCGCCCAGCACCTCGGTCACTCCGGGATCGTAGAGTGGTGTGGGCGACACCCAGGTGAACATTTCACGTCCGTCCTGCTCTTCGGCCACACCCAGCAGGCCGATTGCCGGTCCTGCCGGGAGCATCAACAGGATTGTATCCGCTCCTGCGGCCAGTGCCTGGAGGTAGGTTGCATTCAGGTCGACGCTCGTCGGGTCCATCAGGATGGAGGTGCCGCGCAGGCCGTTCTCCTGCATGTAGCGGTTCATCCAATCGCAGGCCCACCCCCCGTTGTTGGGAATGTTGAAACCGATGCAGGCCACGTGCTCGGTCCCGAGTTCCTCAATCGCGAATTTCAACGCGCCTATGCCCGAGGGCAATGGCCCCTGGTTGGTCGAGACGATGTTTGAAGATTCGTAACATTCAGATATCGCGCAGCCGGAGGCCATCGCCATCACTCCTTGATCCGAATAAAGCTGTGCGTTGACAGCCATTTCAACGACCGAGCCGTTGCCCACCAGCGCTACGATGCCTTCGTCAATCACCAGCCTGTTTGCGACCTGACTGGCAAGCTCCGGGTTCCACTGGTCGTTTTCGGCGATGTACTCGATGGGCCGCCCGTTGATCCCACCGTTGTCATTGACGCACGCAAAGTAGGCCGCCGCGGCATCGGTGCCGCCGGAAAAGTCGCCCGGAGGCGCGTTGCCGTAAATTCCGCCGACCTTGACCGGCGTGCCTGTCGCGGGTTCGCCGGTGGCAAGACCGCAGACCGGGCCATCCTGCGCAGCGACGGGTTCGGCAATGGCCATCAGGCACAGCGCGGCCATGCCTCCGAAGAGCTTGGGTGTTGCTTTCATTTGGTCCTCCTGTTGGTTGGTCCGACGTCAAGGGGTCGGTGGGGAGGCCGTGGTCAGGACGTGCCGTCCATCACCTTGGCCATGTATTCCTCCTCGGTAATCGTGCCTCCGTGTTCCTCGGCCTTGCCCTGATCCCGCTCGTGCAGGAAGTCCTGGATGGGGGCGATCCGCTTCCATGCGGGGAACGGCTGCTTGCCGTCGGTGTCTGGAACATAGATCGAGTGTGGCTCGACCCGCTTGTGCTTGTGGATCATCCGCGCACAGTTCTGAAAGACGCGGGTCACTTCGACCACGACCACCAAGTTGCTGCCAGGGAAATGGGCCATCAGCTCGGGATCCTTCGAGATCTTCGCGTCGCCCTGCACGCGAACGCGCCACGGGGTCTCGAAATCCATGAACAGCATGCCGATCTTCGCTGCCGCATCGATGTTGCCCATGCTGAGCCACATGCCGTTGCCATCGTAATTCGGAAAGACCAGCCGGTTGTCGCCCAGCGATTTCACGAAGCCCACCGGCCCGCCCTTGTAGCTGACGGTCGGCTCGCCCTCGGCTGTCACGGTGGACAGGAAGAAGTAGTCGCGCGTCTCGATGTATTCGATGTGATAGTCTTCCATCTCGTCGCGCACGATGGCCTGGAGCACCGCACGGGACAGCTTGCTGTGGCCGTTTTCGTCCTGGAACTTGCGGTGCGCGTCGGTGTAAAATTCCTCATGCGAGGGGATTGCGGGTGTCTTTTCTGTCATTGTCGCCTCCTTGAAGCGATGGCCGCCCCGCAACGAAGAGTGCAGGCCGGCGGTACGTTTACTCCGCGGCCTCGGCGGGGGCATTGGCGGTTTCGCTGAGTTCCTCCCAGCCCGGCGCGTCGTCGAAATTCACGACCGGACACTGTCTTTTGCGGTTGATCAACAACCGCGTCGCCTCGCGTTTCGCGTAATGACCGGCGGGATCGGCCGCTGCCTTGGCGTAGCCGATCATGTGCAGGTCGATATCGGCATACATGATGCCTTCCTGATCATGCGGAATGCGCTCGGCCAGTTCGGCCCCGTCCGGGCCGTAGATCGCGGTATAGCCGCCACCCACGGGGAACAGCGCCTCCTTGTCGGCATCGCCCTCGCAGAGCATGTCCTGCATCGCCTTGGTGACAAGTGAACAAGGGGCCAGCACAAAACAGGAGCCTTCAACCGCGTAGATCATCGAAGCCGCATTGTTGACCTGATGGCCAAGGGCATAGGCCGTGCCTTCGTAGAGTGCGAGGTTCGGCCAGGCAGCGACATGGACCTGCTCGTTCTGGGCATACATGGCGTATTTCGACAGCGGCTGAAGGTGTTCCCAACAGGCCAGTTGCCCGACCCGGCCAATCGATGTGTCAACCACGTTCAGGTCGGACCCGTCGCCTTCACCGTAGACGGTGCGCTCGACATGGGTGGGCTTCAGCTTGCGGCGGCGATTGATGACCTCGCCCGTTTCGTCGAAATGCCACTGCGCGATGTAGAGCGACCCGCCGTCGCGCTCGCTGACGCCCATCGACAGCTGGATCTTGTTGTCCCGGCAGGCCGTGGCAAGCTTCTTCTCACGTTCGGAGCCCGCGACGATCGAGTTGTCAAAATAGCGCCCGACGAACTGCATTTGCCAGGCAGCGGGGCCCAACCAGATGTGATTGGGATAGCCGGGCAGCCAGGTTTCGGAGAACGCGACCAGGCGGGCGCCGCTTGCGGCGGCTTCTTCGATCAGCCTGATCGCTTTCTCGATGCCGGCGTCGAGATCGAGAAAACAGGGCGCGGCCTGAACGGTGGCAACTTTGAATTGTGTTGTCATTGTTGAAACCTCCTCCTGATCCGGAAAGAATGCCCAAGCAAGCGGCAGACAACTTTCGTCTCCGGGTCAAAAAACTTGCGATTTTGAGCCGTGCTGCGTAATCTTTGACGAGTGTCCGGAGGCTGCGCATGGATCACATCGCCCGGTACTCAACGGTGGACATCGCCCCACGAGACCGCTTCGCCTTTTGGCGGGAAGCGGTTTGCGAAAGCTACGTCCAACTTGGGTGTGAGGCCCCGAAAACCGCTCAGTTTTCGGGTGAATTGAGTATCGCCAGACACTCGGTCCTTTCCATCTCGGATGTGTCTGGAGCAGAGCACTCCGTGGTCCGCCGCAAACGAGACATCCGCAGTGCGACGGAGGAGTATTTCCTTGTCAGCTTGCAACGAGAAAACACCTCGCGAATCACGCAATTCGGCAAGCAATCGGTCCTGAGACCGGGGGATATCGGCGTCTACGACAGCGCCTATCCCTATCTGCTGGAACTGGGGGAGCGCTTCTCCAAGACTGTCTTGCAGTTCCCCAAAGACCACCTTCTGGACCGGCTGCCCGTGGCGCGGATGATGGGCGGGACACGGATCGACGGTCAATCCGGCATTGGCAAACTGGTGCGGGAAAACACCCTCTCGCTCACCGAACATTTGAACGGGTCCGATCCAACGGTCGCTGCGCTCTTGCAGGACACTCTGATCGATCTCATCGCCACGGGCTTGGCGGCCGGGCGCGGCGATGTGGTAGACCTCTCTTCACCCGAACAGCATGTGGTCATGCGGGTGCGCAGCTTTATCGCGTCGCATTACTCGGACCCGGGCCTGGATCGCAACCGTGTGGCCGAAGAGGCGGGCATGTCGGTTCGGCGGTTGAACGGCATCTTCGCCAAGCACGACAGTTCGATTACCGAGGAAATTCGCCGAAGGCGGCTCGAGACCGTGGCCGCTCAGTTGCGTGATCCACGCTATGGCTCACAATCGATCAGCGAGATCGCCTTGAACTGCGGATTCAACAATCTCCAGCATTTCTCGACCGTTTTCCGCACGGCATATGGGACTACCCCCCGCGCTTATCGCAGTGGCGAGAGGACGGCGCGTCAGGTTGTCATCACAGGTTCGCGGGCCAACGTTTGATCCGGCACGGCCAGGCACATAGCGGTCTGGCTGGCAGCCAGCGGGCTGGGTCTCGACATCCGCCTCCTTGGCGGCTGCGTGAATGTTACCATTGGAGGTTCTTGAAAGTCCGGTGTTGATCGGTGTCAAATATCGTTCGCACCCGAAAACCCTGACCTTTAGCTGACACTTACCTCAGTCCTGAGAGCCGCAATGGCGGCGACTACGCGAAGCCTGACATCTTGCAGGGCTAAACGGCCCGAAGCTGCATATACGGACATCTTGAAGAACACAAGGCGAACAAATCGTGGTGTTCGTGACGCCTGCGAGACTGGGTCTTCCCGGATTTCCAAGGGACCTTGAGCGGCCTTGCCAGGCTCTCCGGCCTTGCCCTTGGCCTTGCAGACGGTTCCGCGCGAGATCCCCATCTCGCGGGCAACATTGGTCGGCGACCGCGGGTTTTTCCCGGCGTTGCGATTGGAGGCGCAGCAGTGCAAGACTGAGGCTGCGAACGGGTTTCGGTCACAGGAGTCGAAAGCCGGGCGGCAGGACATGGGTCGGGAAGCGTCCGGGTCCTCGACCTTGGGCATTCATGAAGGTCACCAGATCGGGAGGTCAGGATGGGAACGTTTGACGAGGAGCTGTTCGAGGCGGGGCTGAAACGGAGAAAGGCGACGCTCGGTTCGGAATACGTGGAGAAGAACCTTGCGGCGGCGGACGACTTCACCCGTCCGTTCCAGGAGGCGATGACCGCGTGGTGCTGGGGGTTCGGTTGGGGTGACGATGCGATCGATGCCAGGACCCGCAGCATGATGAACCTGTCGATGATCGGTGCGCTGGGGAAGATGCATGAGTGGGAGGTTCACTGTCGGGGCGCATTGAACAACGGCGTGTCGGTGGAGGAAATCCGCGCGATCATTCATGTCATCGGCATCTATTGCGGCGTGCCGCAGGCGCTTGACTGCTTTCGCGTCGCACGCAAGGTGTTGCAGGAGGCGGGGCGGCTTCCGAACGATGCGCCTTGAACTCCTGGATTCGACGTCTCTTTGGGCCGCAGACCGGCTTCCACATCGTGAATTTTTGGACATAGGGGTTTGAAGTAATTTGTCTTTCTGCAGTCAATCCCCATGTTCGGAGCCTTGGCGAGTCGGCCAGTGCCCTCTCCGAACATCATGGATGCGGCGCATGGACCCGCTTGCATCCTGATCGCCACGCGCCCGGTCGGAAGCGCCGCATGCAGGAGACCGGACGGGACCAACACGATCAGTTTCGCTTGGGACCGCGGACGGGGAGCTCTCGAAGTTGATCAAGAGAGTCGAGTGGGCTGAGCATCCGTGACCGGCCAATGCAGACGCCCCAATGCCGGAAGGGATGCCGACGGCAATTCTTTGCCGTGCCAGGCAAACAGGCTTTCTGTGGCCAGCGCGCACCCTCGCAGCGACACCCTGAACTTGGTGTTTTGATGCCGATGCGCCCGACCCGTCGCCTGCTATCCGTAAGCCCCTGACTTCGATGTGCGAAGGCCGGCGGTGACGAGCGCCTCGGCCATCGTCACGGCACAGTTCAATCCATCAATGACCGGCAGCCCGAATTCCGTCGAGAGCCGTTGCATCAGGTCGGTCATGCCCGCGCAGCCAAGGACGATCGCGTCCGAACGGTCTTCCCTGATCGCGGCCTCGATGACGTGACGCATGGTGTCCATGGTCTCCGAAGACATTTCTTCCAGAGCCAGCACCGGAATGTCGGTCGCCCGCACTTTGGCATAGCGAGACGTCAAGCCGTATTTGTGCAGGTTGGCCTCCAGCAAGGGCACGGATCGCGAAAGCGTCGTGATCACGGTGAACCTGTTGCTGAGCATTCTTGCCGCGTAGCAGGCGGACTGGCCGATGCCCAGCACCGGCGCGTCAACCATGCACCTGACGGCGTCCAGCCCGGTGTCGTCGAAACAGGCAATGACGACTCCATCCACGCCCCTGTGGCGCTCGACCTGCTCCAGCATGCCTGCAAGGCAGAGGGCTCCGTCGAGGTAGCCCTGGATGCTCGGAGGACCCGACTCCGAACCGACGGTCACGATCCGGGTGCCGGGCCGGGCGACACGCCTCGCTGCGCGGTCGATGGCCTCGGTCATCGAGGCGGTGGTGTTGGGGTTCACGACGAGCAGGTCCATGGTTTCCTACACGGCTCCTCCGAGGTACGCCGCCTTTATCCGGCTGTCGTTGAGCAGTTCGCGCGACTCTCCGGATATCACGACGTTTCCTGTCGTGATGGCATAGGCGCGATGGGAAATGCTCAGCGCCATGCGCGAGTTCTGTTCAACCAGCAGGACGGAAACGCCGTCGTCACGGTTTATTTGAACGATCGACCGCGCGATGTCCTGGACCAGCTTGGGCGCGATGCCGAGCGACGGCTCGTCAAGAAGCAGGAGCTTCGGTTGGGCCATCAGCGCCCGGCCGATCACGAGCATCTGCTGCTCTCCGCCCGAAAGCGTCCCGGCCGACTGGCGCAGACGCTCCTGCAGGCGGGGAAACCTCTCGAGGACGCTGTCGAGGGACCGCCTGATGTCCGCCCTGTCGCTGCGGGTGAACGCGCCCATCATGAGGTTGTCCTTGACCGACATGTAGGGGAACACCCGCCGGCCCTCCGGAACCATCGCGATGCCCATGCCGACGATGCTTGCGGGGTCGCGGCCGTCGATGCGCTCGCCCCGGAAGCTAATCGAGCCGCTCTCGATCCTGGAGAGCCCGGTTATCGCGCGCAGGATGGATGACTTTCCGGCGCCGTTCGCGCCGATGAGTGCGACCGTCTCGCCCTCGGCCAGGTCCAGCGTCACGCCACGCAGGGCGAAGACCCGATCGTAGTAGAGCTTCACGTCCTCGAATTGCAGCAGCCTGGACACCATGGCCTAAACCCCGATCTCGTCATCGGCGCTGCCCAGATAGGCTTCGATGACTTTCTCGTCGTCCTGTATCTGCGAGGGCGTGCCCTCGGCGATCTTCTCGCCGAAGTTCAGCACGATGATCCGGTCGGAGATCGACATGACCGCCGCCATGTCGTGCTCGACGAGCAGGACGGTCACGCCGCGGTCCCTGACGGACTTGACGAGGGAAACCATGTTCTTCGTCTCGTCCATGTTCATTCCCGCAAACGGCTCGTCGAGCAGCAGGGCGACCGGGTCGGTGGAAAGCCCGATCGCGATTCCCAGCGCCCGCAAGTGGCCTTGCGGAAGGTTGCGCGCCCGTTCGCCGGAGATTTCCGACATCCCAAGGAAGTCGAGAACCTCGTCCGCCCGCCGGCCAAAGCTGTCTTCGTCCAGACGCGCCGCACCGGTTCCGAGAAAGTACCCTGCCAGCGACGCCGACGATCGGAGATGCTGCGCCAGGATGACGCTCTCCCTGACCGTCATGTCCTTGAAGATGTTGGTCTCCTGAAAGGTCCGCACGACGCCCTTCCGGGCCACGACATGGGGCTTCAGGTCGGAAATCCTCTCGCCGCGGAACAGCACTTCGCCCGAGGTGGTGCGCAGGAACGAGGTGATCAGCTTGAAGAGCGTGGACTTTCCCGCACCGTTGGGCCCGATCACGGACAGGATCTCGTGTTCGCGGACATCGAAGGAGACGGCATTGATTGCCGTCAACCCTCCGAACTTGCGGGTCAGGTCACGGATCTGAAGAAGGGGGGTCATCTCCACAGCCTTCGGACCAGGTCGAAGCGTATGCTGAGAAGCCCGTTCAGGAGAACGAGGATCAGCAGGATCAGTATGCCGGAGAACACCAGCAGCTGGTACCTGCCCAGTTCGAACAGCAGGTCCCAGCCGAAGTAGAGCACGAGGGTCCCGAGCATCGGGCCGAACACGTACCCGAGTCCGCCCAGGAAGCAGTTCAGCATGAAGTCAATCGAGTCCTTCACGACGAAGCTTGACGGGTAGACCGACTGCGCGATCGCGCCGAACATCGCGCCGCCCAGGCCGCCGAAGAAGGAGGATATCGCGAAGACGATCACGCGCAGGTAGGCGATGTTGACGCCCACGGACTCGGCGAGCTCCTCGTTCTGCTGCATCGACCGGCAGAGATGCCCGAGACGGGAATTCACGATTCGATACAATGATGCATAGCAGAGAACCATGAGCACGCAGGCGGCATGGTAGAACGCAAGCTTGGTGTTCTGGATCGTGGAGAAGTCGGGAATCAGGGTGATGCCGAGGACCGACAGCTCTCCCGGCAGGGGGATTGACACGATTCCCTTTGCGCCGTTGGTAATTGGCAGCGCCAGCGCTGCCAGCCGGACCACCTCGGTAAGCACAAGCGTGATCATCGCGAAGTACACGCCGCGCAGGCGCAGTATGGGCAGGCCGATCACGATGGCCACCAGGCTCGCGAAGAGGCCTGCCAGAGGGAGGGAGATCCAGAAGGAGACGTCCGCCTTGGTGACCAGGATGGCCGACACGTAGGCGCCTATCAGGGCGAACGCGCCCTGCCCTATGTTGATCCGGCCGATGTAGAAAGTCAGCCAGACACCGGCGCTTGCAACGGACAGAAGCGCCACGGATGTCAGCGTGAAGTAGAAGTTCCAGAGCCCGGTCACGGAAATGAGAAAGGGGATGAGCCAGAAGACTCCAACGAGGAACGCCGCGACGTAGGCCAGCGTCCGAAGCCGATGGGCGCCAAGACGGTTCATCGCGCTATCCCCACGGCTTGCCCATGAGTCCCTGCGGGCGGATTGCCAGGAAGATCATGAGCGCAACGAAAATGACAAGATAGGTGATGTCCCCGTACTGGGAAAGCACGGCAAGCCCGACAGCCTCGAGCATGCCCAGGATGAAGCCGCCGAGTATCGCGCCCGAGATCACTCCGGCCCCGCCGATCATGACCATCATGAACGCCTTGATCGACGTGGGGCCGCCCATGCCGAGATTGACGCCGGTGATGGTGACCAGCAAGCCGCCGACCAGGCCCGCCAGCATGGCGCCCAAGGCGAACCCGATCATGGAATACCGGTTGACGTTCACGCCCATCAGCTGGGCGGCGTCACGGTCCTGGGCCAGGGCCCTGAGGGCCCGGCCTGTCTTGCTGAACTGCATGAAGGCGATGAACGCGGCGATGGAGACAATGGCGAGAAAGCAGATCAGGATCCGGTCGTACGGCATGATGATCCTGAAGTCCCAGTTCAGGACGCCGTCGACGATCTTCGGGACGCCGCGCTGCTTTTCCCCGAATGCCAGCAGGATCAATGCGTCGAGCAGGAATGCGATTCCGGCTGCGAGCAGCATGGTGCTCTCCTCCCTCGACGATCTCCTGATCACGGGGCCAAACAGGAACTTCTCGATCAAGGCGCCGAGAACCGCCAGCGTCACGCACGACATCAGGAGGGCGAGCACGAACGGCAGTCCGAACTGGCCATAGAACGTGTAGGTGACAAATCCGCCGATGACGTACATCTGGCCATGGGCGAAGT
>VXPN01000540.1 GCA_009839535.1 Boseongicola sp. SB0662_bin_57
CAACGAAGCGGTCGATTCCCTGAGCAGGATCTGTACCGCCATTTCATTGAATCCCAAGCGGCACTTCACGATCTACCATTGCTGCAACCCGGACCTGGAACATTACGATCTGGAACCCGCCGACTTCGGATTCTATTGGCCCGAAGTTCCCTACGAGTCGTTCAAGCGCGCCTGCGTGGCACGCGGCGAGAGCTCGCCGCTCCACGGCTACTGGGCTGTGTTCGATCACTTGGGGAGGTACTGGTTCAGCAAGAACAAGCCGATGGGCAAGTTGCCCATTTGCGACCGCGCCATCCGGGAGGACTGTCCGCACCCGATCGAGTGGCCGGGCACGTGGGTCAAGCTCAGGCGCTCCAAGGAATGGATCATGGCGCATCGGGAGGAATGGCCCTACCCGATTGCACGGAGTTGCCTGGACGCCGACCGCCTCATTGGCCGGGGCAAGCGCTACGCTCGGGACCGAGGCGTCTCCTTCGACTCGGCTTGTCCCTCCTGGATGCGCGAAGCCTTGCGGCGACTGGTCGGGGCCATGAATGCGCCCGGCGCCGGACTGCTGGAGGACAGCCTCAGCGACATTGTCTTCGAGCTGAGCCGGTTCTTGCGCAACAATGCCGAGATGGCCCTCGAACGCCAGCGGCACCCGGAGATCGGAGGCGAGGAGATCGTGCGGCCGGTGTTCATCGTCGGCGTCAACCGCAGCGGCACCACCTTCCTGCACCGCCTGATGTCGCGTGACAGGAGATTCTGGACACTGCGGCTCTACGAGCTCGCCGAGCCGGTCCTTTGGACGGGAGAATACGCCACCGTGGCGGGATCGCCCGAAGACCCACGCTGGGCGCGGATGCAGGGAATTCTCGAAGCATCCCGAATACTCGACGCGATGGAAGGCGTTCACCATTTCGATGCCGACGAACCGGAGGAAGATTTCCCCATCTTCAGGATGGCCTTTTTGGCATGGGCCTCTGTCGCTCGATTCCACATACCGGAATACGGCCGGTGGATGCATGAGACCGGGTCCCGAAACGCCTACGCCTACCACCGCCGCACCCTCCAGCACTTCACCTGGCAGCGTCGCCAGCGTCATTCCGGGCGCCAAGGCCAGTGGCTGCTCAAGATGCCCTTCCACCTCATGGAGCTCGAAGCCCTGATCGAAACCTATCCCGACGCCCTGTTCATCCAGACGCATCGCGAGCCCACCCGGTTCATGGGCTCCTGGAACAGCCTGGTGGAACGCGTGCGCTCCCTGTCGAGCGAGCCACGGTCGCGGCATGATCTCGGCGCGGAGCAGTTGGCCTTCATGAGCGGCATGCTCGACAAGGCAGTGCAGTTTCGCAAGGATCACCCGGAACTGGAGGAGCGCTGGGTGGACGTTGATTATCCGGACCTCGTGCGCAATCCGCTTGCGCTCGTGCGCGACATCTACCGGCGATTCGGCTGGAGCCTGCAGGAGACGGCAGTGAATTCCATGCAAAGCTGGCAAACGAAGCAGGCGGACAAGCGCAGGGCAGAGACCCGGCACAGTTACCGACTTCAGGACTTTGGGCTCACACCGGAAATGGTGGACGACGCGTTCTCCCCTTACCTGGATTTCATCACCGCCCTCGGCATTCGGTGACCTTGCCCGTTCCCGGAACATTCCATCCGTTCCACCTTGAAGCATCCATGTTGCGATTCGACCGGCACATGAACGACCACATGGGTTGTTTCGGAGTTCGAGGGAAACAGGAATTGGCAAACAATTCTTGTTAATTCCGGAATTCGCAGATAGTCAAAACAGGGTGAACTGTGCACACTGACCGCTCCTGGAACCGCACAACCATGACGACCATTGCGACAAGGGCTGGAGCATAAGCGATCACGAACAGGTGGAGTCATGTCACAACAATCGACGAACCCGGGTAATCCGTCTGGCGAAAGGCACTGGCGTGGCTACGCTCAAGCTCTCCTGATCATCTTTGTCGTCGCGGTCGCCTTGTACCTGGCCAGGGCCCCGGAACGGACCGAGCTTGGTCCCGTATCCGCGCCCGCGGACGCGGCGCCGGTGGTTCAGGTGATTGTTCCGTCGCCGGCGGAGCATGTTCTAGAGCTTGATCTCACTGGAACGGTGACGCTTGACAGGAAGCTGACGGTAGTCTCCGAGATCGAAGGCCGAGTTGTCTGGGTGTCAGCCGACTTCGTCAACGGTGGCAGCATTCAGGCGGACGAGGCGATCGTCCGGATCGATCCCCGCGAGTACGAACTCGAGGTCCGGTCTGCGAAAATGGCGGTCGCGAAGGCCGAAGCGCAGGTGCAACTGGCGCGACGTGCGACCGGCCCCGATGCCGGCCTGGTGATTGCCGAGGCGGAAGCCGGGCTCGGACAGGCGGAGGCGAAACTTGCCTTGGCGAACCTGCAACTGGAACGCACCGAAATCAGCCTCCCCTTTGACGCCCGGGTGATGTCCTCGGAACTGGAAGTCGGCGATCTGGTTGGGCCGCCGGACGATGTCGGAAAGCTGTCTGTTCTCGGAGTCGTGTACCGACCCGAAGCCCTTCAGGTGCGGGTGCCAATCAAGGTCGAGGATCTTGATTCACTGGGCTCCGCGGTTGGTCGTCCTGCACAGGTAAGGACAGCCAACGCGACATACGAGGCCGGATTGGCACGGATTTCGTCGGTGGTTGCCCTTGAAAGCCGCCTTGCCAAGGTGTTTCTCAAGTTTCCTGACAACATTCCGCGGACCGAGTTGCCGGTTCCGGGGACCTTTGCGGAGATCACGATCTTCGGGCCGTCGCGCGACGATGTGTTCGTGCTTCCCGAAGCGGCAGCGAGGGAACAGGACAGCGTCTGGATTGTGCGGGATGGCGCCCTGCGAGCCCTGAGACCGGAAACGATCGGACGTTCGAACGATGGATGGGTCGTCGAGGCGTTCGAGCCTGGCGAAGGGGTGGTGGTCAGCGTCATCGCCGGCGCCAGCGAGGGCCTGAGAGTTTCTCCCGAACCTGCATTGTCCGGGCAATAGGATGCCGCGGTCCGCGAGTTCGAAGAGTGTCCTGGACCTTCCAAAGCACTAGGGGGATATCGTGAAAAGAGGGCCAATCTCCTATTTCGCAGGAAATCCAACCGCCGCCAACCTGCTGATGATTTTGCTTGTCTTTGGCGGCATCATTGCCAGTTTCCAGCTCGCTGTCAGGCCACTCCCCGCCATTGATCTGCGCAAGGTCGTCGTGACGGTCGAGTCCCCGTACGCTTCGCCCCGGGAAATGGAGGAGGATGTCAATCGCCGGATCGAGGAAAGCATCGTCGGGCTTGAGGGCGTGGCGCGCGTGGTCAGCGAGGCAAAGGAAGGCGTGGGCAGAATCGAGGTTGAACTCGATACGCTTGCAGACATCGATGCGGTCTTTGACGACGTCAGCAACGCGGTTGACAGCATTGAGAACTTTCCGCCTGCGAACGCGGAGTTGCCGCAGATTGAGATCAAGAGGCTCCACTACGAGGTCTTGACCATTGCGGTGTCGTCGAAAGTTCTCTCGGAGGACGCTCTTCGGGTTGCTGCCGAGGACATCTTCAATGAACTGCTGGCCCTGCCTTCGGTGTCCCAGATCCGGTTTCGAGGCACCCGGGACCGTGAAATTGCAATCGAGATCGACGAAGAGGAGCTGCGTCGACACAACCTCACCATTGCAGAGCTCGCCAAGGCGGTGCGACGGGAATCTCTCAATCTTTCGTTCGGAGAGTTGCACACGGATGCAGGGGATGTCGTGCTCAACGTGCAAGGCAAGAAGCGGTACGGGGAGGAATTCGAGGACATTCCGCTGATTGCCCGAACGGACGGCACCAAGCTCAGGCTTGGCGAGGTGGCAAGGGTTCGGGACGGTTTCGTCAACAGCGACATCCTGTCGGAGGTTGATGGCGTGCCGACCGTCTTTCTCCGGATCGAGGTTGCCGAAGGGCAATCCTTCACCAGGACCGCAGACGTGGTGAAGGACTGGTTGGAGCGTTACCAGCCTCCGCCCGCAGTGGAAGTGTCCATCTGGAACGATGCCTCAGACCCGCTCTCTGACCGGTTTGCGGACATCTTTCAGAATGCAGTCATCGGCGTTGTCCTCGTTTTTGCCTGCCTTATCCTGGTCTTTGACCTGCGGGTTGCAATTTGGATAACCGTTGGAATACCTTTGTCTTTTGTCGCTTCGTTCATGTTTTTCGACGTCGCTGGCCTGACGTTGAACCTGGGAACGATGCTGGCGTTGTTCGTCCTGATCGGCATCGTTGTCGACGACGCGCTTGTTGTCGGCGAGAGCATTGCGACAGAGCAGGAAGGCGGAAAGAGCGGATTTGACGCGGCTGTGTCGGGCGCACGCACCGTGGCGGCACCGGTGACAGTGGGAGTGATCACGACGATTCTGGCATTTGTGCCGTTTCTCTTCGTGACGGTCGAGAACTACCAGATCATTCAGGTGTTCTTCTATGTTGCATTGTTCGTGCTTGTCATTTCACTGATCGAGGCATTCTGCATCCTGCCTGCCCACCTGTCACATGACAGGCCCTGGAGCCTCTCTCCATTGCGAGGCGTCAAGGACTGGATTTGCGAGCGGATTGAAGAGGTTCGGGATGTCGTTGTCGTGCGAGCCGTGTCATGGTCGGTGCGCCACGTATTGCTGACCTTTGCCTTCGCGGCGGCGTTTGTTGTTGCCGCCCTCGCCCTGGTTCGGTTCGAGGCCGTCAACGTGATCGTCTTCGACAGGGCAGCCAGCGTCAGCAAGACGATGCATGCAGATCTGCGCCTGCCGGTTGGCGCCCCATTTGGTGCCAGCGTAGATGCCGCCGAACGCTTCGTGGCAGCAGCGCAACTCATCAACGAACAACTGGAAGGCACCTCGATTGAGTCGATCAGCGTGAGGGTTGGCGAACTGAGCGACAGCCCTGCTTCGAGAACGGGCCAGGACCGTACGATACTGGACAACGTTGCCACGGTCGCCCTCAAGCTGCATGATCGGCCGACCAGGCGGATGTCGCCAGAAGACATCGAGCATGCCTGGAGGCAGAATGTCGGGCACACGCCAGAGCTCGAGGAAGCTTCCATCCACACGGCCCGCGTTCGGGGCAAGCCTTCGGTCGCATATGCCTTGGTCCACGACGATCTGGAGACCCTGCATCAGGCGGCGGCGGAACTGAAGTCCTTCATGAATCAGATCCCGGGCCTTTATGCGCTGACCGACAGCCTGTCGCCCGGCAAGAGGCACTTTGATACGGAACTGACTCCGGTTGCCGAAGCCGCCGGGCTGACATCCGCAATGGTCAGCAAGCAGTTGCGGGCGAGCTTTCATGGCCTGGAAGTCCAGAGAATCCAGCGCGGCCGCGATGAAATCAAAGTCGTGGTTCGATATCCGCCAGAAAGGAGGCGGAGCGTGCGGGAACTGGCCAACGAATGGATCAACATTCCGGGCGGGAAGGAAATTCCGTTGTCGTCCGCTGCAATCCTGACCGAACAGCGCGAACCAGCCAAGCTGATACGCATCGACGGACGGCAGGCCGCCCTTGTCAATGCCCAAGCGGATCTGACTGCCACTACGCCAGTCCAGGCCAGGCGCAGAATTGCCGAGGAAGTGCTTCCCGGGCTCGTTGCCAAGTATCCCGGCCTGGTCATCTCCCACGATGCCGGCGCCCGGGACGAACGCGAAATGCTGCAAACGCTGGCGGTCGTCGTGCCGATCGTGCTGCTCGCGATTTACGGCCTGATTGCGTCATTCCTTCGCAGCTACTGGAAGCCGTTCGTGATCGTCATCGGCATTCCGATTGCCGCTGCGGGAGCGGTATTTGGCCATTGGGCACTTGGATGGCACCTTACCGCGGTATCGATTTTCGGCATTATCGGTGCTTCCGGAGTCATCGTGAATGACGGGCTGGTCCTTCTGCACCGCTACAGCACACTGCGACGCCAAAACGAAATGCTGCCCGCTATCGCCGCAATTTCCGGCGCTGCACGCGACCGCTTTCGGGCAGTGTTCCTTACGTCGCTCACCACAGTTCTTGGACTGTCTCCACTACTCTATGAGCGAAGTGACGAACTGTTGTTCATCGTGCCGTTCGCTGTCAGCATGCTCGGCGGTCTTGTTGCCTCAACCGCGTTCACCCTCTTCGTGCTTCCGGCGATCTTCATGTCCGTCGAAGGATGGCGGGAAGGGTGACATGACCCCTTGAACCTTCGTCGGGAAGACATGCACAAAGATCGCATAAGCTGGCCTTCCAGAAATTGAAGCAGCCAGTTGAGAAGTCGCAGAACAGAAGAAGAGACGCCGGAGCCATTCCCAAGCGCTTGTGACGGTCCTGATCAGCCGGCGTCTTGACGTTGGTCGGGCCGTCGTTGAACCGACCCCCTTGAACGACCTCGGGCAGGCGGCTTGATCCGAAGGTCTTCCAACCCTTCCTCCTCCTCTGCCCCTTTCGTTTCCGCGGAATGCGTGCGGCAATTCAGTCGCTTGCAGAGCCGAAGCCGGGCCGTCACACACCGATTCCCGCCGTCAGCCCTCCGTCAATCAGATAGTCTCCTCCCGTGCAGAACCCGGCACGGTCGCTGCAAAGAAACGCGATCAACTCGCTCGTTTCCTCCACCGTGCCGACCCGGCCAACCGGGTGAGCATTGCCGAAACCCTCAATGACCTCCTCGATCGGGTTGCCTTCGCCCGTCACAGTCTGCGCTGCGAACTCAAGGAGAGGTGTCCGCACCGACCCGGGACTTATGGAATTCACGCGGATGCCGTCCTTTGCCGCGTCGACGGCCTGGGCCCTCGTCAACGCGTGAATTCCTCCCTTGCTGGTAGCATAGGCCAGAACCTCGTTCTGGTTGGCATGGCCCTGGACCGAAGACACATGGACGATCGCCCCGCCGCCCCGCTGCTTCATGAAGGGATAGGCAAAGTGCGAGGTCAGGAAACACGAGGTCAGATTGGTTGCGATGACCCGGTTCCAGTGGCCGATGTCCGTCGACTCCGTCGTTCCGTAGGTTTGAACGGCCGCCGCATTCACGACGATGTCAATCCCTCCGTTGCTGCCGACATCATATATCCATGACCCCAATTGCGCAGGCTGTGCAACATCAACCTCGGCCACGGTCACGTCCAGCCCATCGGCCTTGCTCCATGCCCTTTCGTTGTGCGCCGCGTCATTCCCGCAAACGTGCACGGTTGCGCCTTCCCGGGCGAACTTCAGCGCCGCCCCCATTCCAATGCCGCTTGAGCCCGTGACCACCGCCACCTTGCCGTCGAATTCTCCCATGCCGACTGCCCCTTCCCAGCTACGCCGTGATCGCGGACTCAGGTGCCCCCAACCGGTAGGCACGCGCAGCGTTGCCGCCGAGGATCGCGCTCGTCTCATCCTCGGCAAGTCCGGAAAGGAGCTCCCATGTCACTTCCACCCAGCGCCCATAGGAACTCGCCAAAGTGCAAACCGGCCAGTCGCTGCCCCAGACAAGCCGGTCCGGTCCGAACGTGTCCAGAAGATGATCCACGTAAGGGCGCAAGTCATCGACGGTCCAGTCCGCGCGCGCTTCGGTCACAAGGCCGGACAGCTTGCAAAATGCCGAGGTCTCGGATGCGAGTGCCGCCATGTCCTGGTCCCAGCCATCCATGATCCCGTCTCGGATCATCGGCTTCGAGCCGTGATCAATGACCGTTCGCATGTTCGGGTGGCGCACCAGGAGCTCTCGCAGTGCCGGCAGATGCCGCGGCAGGGTCAGGGCATCGAACGTGAGGTCGGCATCAATCAGGGCGTCGAACGTGGCGACGAGCCTTTCGCCCAGCATCCAGTTGTCGTCAGCAATGTCCTGGATCATCGGGCGCAGGCCCACCAAGGCTGGTTGCATGGAGAGGCGCGCTACGTCGTCAGGCGCGCTCGGGTCCTCGAAATCCACCCAACCGACGACACCCCTGATGAAGGGTTCCGCGCGCGCAAGGCCAAGCATGAATTCCGTTTCCGCAACGGTTGGTGCGGCCTGGACGAGAATCGTGCCGCAAATGCCCGTCTCGGCCAGCAGAGGCTTCAGGTCGCCTGGCAGGAAATCGCGGCAGATCGGCTCCATCTCCTGCGTCAGCCATCCGTAGTCCCCGCGCTCCAGGGACCAGAAATGTTGATGTGCGTCGATGCGGGTCATCCGATCATTCTCCAAGGCATTCCAGAACAGCGCTCAAGCTTGGCGGATCGCACCCGGATTCCATGCAATTCAAGGAAGCTGCAGCCGTTCCGAACGCCAGCACGTCTTCAACGGATGCCCGGTCCAGCCGATCAAGCGCCTCAACACCAAGTTGCCCGGCCCGAGACAAGGCCGCAAGCACGCCGGCATGGAAGGTGTCTCCTGCGCCGATGCTGTCCTTTACATCTGCCGGGCGCGCCGCAACGTCCACCCGACCCCCGGTCCACCAAGCCGATGCGCCCCCGGCTCCTCGGGACACGATCACCAGACGCGTCAACCCGTCCAGCAGACCGCCGACCACTTCCTCCTCCCTTGCTGACGGATGAAGAAAGACGAGATCCTCATCCGAAAGGCGGATGATGTGGCTGGCCGTCGAGACCCGGGCAATGCGCCTGCGATAGGCTTCCCTGTCCGGTACCAGGCTCGGACGGCAATTCGGATCCAGGGACACGACCATGCGAGATGATGCCTGCTCGGCCAAGGCCACATAGGCGCTTGCGGGAGGGTCGGAAAATAGCGTGAGGGATCCGAAGTGCAATGCTTCGGCCGCAGGCAGCGGCTCCGTCAGGCCTGTCCAGAGGCGACCTGCCGAAGCACTGTCATAAAATGCATAGCGCGCCTCACCGTCGGCCAGACTGACAAAGGCCAGAGTGCTGTCGTCGCCGCTTCGGCTGACGTTGGCGGTTCCGATGCTTTCGCGGACCATGTGGTCGTGAAGCATGTCACCGAACAGGTCGGTGGAAAGAGCGCCAACGAAGGAGACATCCTGCTCCAGCCGCGCCAAGGCCGTCGCCGCATTCAACACGGCGCCACCGGGCCTCGGCACGAAAGCGACTAGGCCGTTCGCCTGCTCCACCGGCACAAAGTCAATCAATGCGTCGCCGCCGCAAAGGATCACCGAACGTCCCCTTGTTGAGCCAGTCCCATAGTGAAGCTGTCCCCCAAAAGGTCAATCTGCCTCTTGCTTCAATGTTGCCTAGGCGATTAGGTCTCCGGAGTCGCTCAGAAAGGCAAAGCCCTTGCCCAAGTCCATTCACATTGATCCGGCCGCGACCAGAAGCGCGACCGAACTTGCGTCGCGACGAATCCCGGTTCATTCCTACGGGCGCCCCATGGCGGAAGAGCTTCAGGCACGCGGCGCCGACACATTGATCATGGCGCTGCGTCACATGATGGTCATTCGAGCTTTCGAGGGCGGCGTTGCCAGCCTCAAGTCAACGGGCAGCTACGGCGACCTGACCTATGCCTACAAGGGTCCTGCCCATCTCTCGATCGGGCAGGAGGCGGCAGCGGTCGGCACAGCCATGGCGCTGACACCTGAAGATCACATATTCGGGTCACACCGCTCGCACGGGGAGTTCCTGGCAAAGGGGCTGGCGGCAATCCAGGGGCTGGGTGGCAACGCGCTCACCGCGATCATGGAAGCCCATGGTGACGGCGCCCTGCTCCGTACCGTGGAAACGCACCTTCCGCATGAAACTGAGCACGACCTTGCGGAGAACTTTCTGCTCATGGGCCTCCTTGCCGAGATGTTCATGCGCGAAATCGGCTTCAATGGAGGCATGGGAGGCAGCATGCATGCCTTCTTCACGCCGTTCGGCGCATATCCGAACAATGCCATCGTCGGGGCGTCGGCAGGCATCGCGACCGGAGCCGCGCTCTGGATGAAATCCGAAGGCCGCGAAAGCATTGCGGTCTCGATGGTCGGCGACGGGGCCACAGGCTGCGGCCCGGTCTGGGAAGCCCTGAACTTTGCCGGCATGGCGCAGTTCGAACGGCTTTGGGACAATGTCGGCTTCCTGCCGGTTCTCTTTTTCTTCACCAACAACTTCTATGCGATGGGCGGGCAGACGAGCGGCGAAACCATGTCTTGGGACCGGCTTGCACGGATCGGCACCGGACTGCGCGATGACGCCTGTCACGCGGAAACCGTCGACGGCACGAACCCGCTTGCTGTCGCCGATGCCGTTCAGCGCAAGCGCCAGTTGCTGCTTGACGGCAAGGGACCCGCCATTCTCGACGTGGAATGCTACCGGTTTTCCGGGCACTCGACGACTGACGTCAATGCCTATCGCACCAAGGACGAAATCGCGGCCTGGGGCGCAGTTGACCCGATCGGGACCTATCGCGATTCCCTGGTTGCGGAGGGCATTCTCGACACGGCAGCGGCGGACGCGATCCAATCGGACGTGGATGCACGAATGAACGCGGTGTTCATGGCTGCAGCCGACCCTGAGACCGCCCCGCCTCCCCGTCTTGGAAACGACGGCACCGGCATCGGACGGAAAATGTTTGCAGGCAGCGAAACGCCATCGGACGGGCACGCACCGGAACCTCTGTCCAACCCCGCGAAAGTGGTCCGCATCCGACAGAACGCCCGGAAATCGCGTCGCGGGAGGGACGCCGACGGCGAGCCTCTCTCGCCGCTGAAGGCAATCACCCTCCGCGACGGCCTGTTCGAGGCGATCCTGCATGCCGCGCTGACCG